>JALVEU010000167.1 GCA_027030565.1 Gammaproteobacteria bacterium
CGCCCCGTTGCTGCTCGCCCTGGCCATCAACCTGCCCTTCGTCCTGGAGCAGCTTCAGGTCTTCTACCACAAGGCCTATCTACAGACTCTACGCGCCGATTTCAGCGACCTGGATCAGCATCTGGCCAGTCGGCGCGAGACGGCCAGGCTGCTGGCGAAGGTCCCCGAACCCGGTCTGGTCTGGGAAGACCAGACCAGTGGGCCGCGGCCCCAGATCACCCTGGAAGAGGCCCGCATCCGGTATACCGAATGGATCAACCAGATCCTCTACGACCAGCCTGACATCATCCAGGTCCTGTTCGTCGATCCCCAGGGCGCGCCCACCTTCTGGCTGGCCCGCGCCGGCAAGGATCCCGGTCTCGCGCCCACCCCCGAGCTCTATGACCGCCCCGAGCGTAAGTACCTCCTGGGGGGGTTGCGGCTACCGCCTGGCGGTGTGTTCACCAGCCCCATCATCATCCGTCGTGGCACGAGCGACGCCCCCCACACGCGCCTCATGCTGCGCTTCCTGAGCCCCGTCTATCCGCCGCCCTCCGGGGAGACGAGCCCCCAGGTCCATACCCCGCTCGGGGCGGTGATGCTCTCCATCGACATCGGCGGTCTGGCCCGCATGTACCGCAACACGTATTGGGTGACCTCGGATGGTCGGTATCTGCACGACAGCCTGCGCGCCGGGGACTCGGACAGCGCCTTCACCGACTTTCCGGGACTGGAGGCCCTGTTTCAGAAACGAACGTTGATCCTGTGGGAAGGGCCGGGGGAGGAACAGGTCATCTGGGTGCCCCTGTTCGCCACTGAACACGGTAATCCCCTGTGGGTGGGGCGTCGCGTGGACGTGACGCCCATCCACCGGGTGCAGCGCACCATCGCCTTTCGCGTGGCAGTCATCGTCATGGGGCTGTTGATCGGTGTCTGGCTGCTGGCGCGCTGGATGGCCGGGCGTTTGGAGCGCTTCAGCAACGAGCTCAGCGAAGGCCTGCGCCGTGTCCTGGAGGACGGTGAGGCAGTGGAGTTCCGCTGGGGAGGACCCGAAGAGCTGCGCCAGCTCGCCGGCACGCTGACACGGCTCGCTCAGGCCCATGCGGAGAACGTGCAGGCCATGCGGGCTCATGCCCGGGAGCTCGAGGAGAGCAACCGCTACAAGAGCGAATTCCTGGCCAACGTCAGCCACGAGCTGCGCACACCGCTCAACTCTATCCTCCTGCTCTCCAAACTCCTCGCCGAAGGACACGAGGGGCGGTTGTCACCCGAGCAGCGACGCCAGGCGGAAGTGATCCACGAAGCCGGCACCGATCTCATGCGCATGATCGACAACGTCCTGGATCTGGCCCGGATCGAGGCGAGGCGCTACGGTTTCCACGTGGAGGAGGTCTCACTGCCCGCACTGCTGGCCGATCTGAAGGACCTCTTCGAGCCCCAGTTTCAGGACAAAGGGCTGTACCTGCGTGTGGAGATCGACCCCGACGCACCACAACGCGTGCGCACCGATGCGGACAAGCTGGCGCAGATCTTGCGCAATTTCCTGGCCAATGCCGTCAAGTTCACGCTGCACGGGGGCGTGACCGTGCGCTTACGCCCCAACGACGGAGCCGATGCGCACGCCCTGCCGGTGCGCATCGAGGTGAGCGATACCGGTATCGGTATTCCGCAGGAGAAACAAGGCTTCATCTTCGAGGCATTCGAGCAGGCCGACGGCTCCACGAGCCGGCGTTTCGGTGGCGTAGGCCTGGGGCTCACCATCAGCCGGGAACTGGCCCGCCTGCTGGGGGGGCGGATCGAGCTCGACAGCGAGGAGGGGCGAGGCTCTACATTCTCCCTGTTATTGCCCGAGGAGATGCCCAGCCAGCCGGAGGCGCGTCGTGCTCCGGAGCCGGGCGGCGAGGCGAAGACGCCGGACGGCGCCCGAGTGCCCGCGCCCAGCGACGAAGGGGCGCCCAAGCGATTCGCGGGGCGGCAGCTCCTGGTGATCGAGCCGGACCTGGATCGCCTGCTCGCGCTGGCCCCGCGCCTGGAGTCCCTGGGCTTTGTGGTGACCGCCGTGGGGGACCTCGCGGAGGCTGCCGAGAGCCTGGACGGTTCTGAGCTGTTCGACGTGGCCGTGGCCGATATAATGCGCCTGCAGGAGGGTCCGGAGCAGGCGATCCGGCAGATCCGCAGCCTGCCCGGCGTACAGCAGGCGGTGCTGCTGGTTCTGGGAGATGCTCCGGATGCCGAGACCCGGGCCCTGTGGCGGCAGGCCGGGGCCGATGATCTGTTGTCCCCCGATCCGGAGCCGGCCGAACTGGAACAGAGACTCACCCAGGCGCTCGATGCCCACTGACGCCAGGCACGACACCGCCCCGAGATTCCGGGTGTTGCTGGTGGATGACAACGCCAACAACATCTATGCCTTGCGTTCCTTGATCCACAAGCATCTCCCCAACGTGGAGGTTCTAGAAGCCACCTCCGGTCGGACCGCCATCGAGACCGCCCTCGCGCACCCCGACATCGATCTCATCATCCTCGACGTGCAGATGCCGGGCATGGATGGTTTCCAGACCGCTTCCATGCTCAAGCTGCGCAAGAAGACCCGCGACATCCCCATCATCTTTCTCACTGCCGCGTTCAAGACCCAGGAATTCCAGGAGAAGGGTTATGCGGTGGGGGCGGTGGACTATCTGCTCAAGCCCATCGACGACAACCTGCTCATCAACAAGATCGGCACGTATTTCCGGCTGATCGAGAAGGAACGCCGGCTCGCCCAGATCCTCGAGGAACAGGTCGCGGAACGCACCCGTGAGCTATACGAGGCCAAGCAGTACCTGGAGAACATCATCCGGTACATGGGGGAGGCGTTACTGGTGCTCACCCCCGAGGGGACCATCAAGCGCGTCAACCCCGCCGCCTGTGAGATGCTGGGCTACGGGGAATCGGAGTTGCTGGGCAGGTCCATCGGCGACGTGTTCGAGGAAGAGGACGACACCCAGGCCGAGGCGTTCATGGGGACCTGGCTGGAGGCCCTGGTGCGCACCGGGGTGCTGAAGACCATCGATGCACGCATGGTCGCACGGGACGGACGTCGGGTGCCCATCCAGCTGACACGCACGGCGATCCGCGACGAATCGGGGCGCATCACCGACATCATCTGCATCGCCAAGGACATGAGCGGATACGTCAAGGAATGTCCGCCCGAACCGGTCGAAGCGCAAGCCAATGGAGGTAAGGTATGACCGAACAAAAACGCCACTCAGCGACGCCCGGGCCGGACGAGGACGCGGTGCTGACCGCCAACGCGCTCAAGGCCATGGCCCATCCGCTGCGCTGGAAGATCCTGTGCACCCTGGGCGACAAGGAGATGTCCGTGGGCGAGATCGTCGCGCAGACCGGTACCACGCAGAGCAACATCTCCCAGCACCTGGATCAGCTGCGGAACAAGAACATCCTCGCCTCACGCAAAGAGGCCAACCGCGTCTACTACCGGATCCGCAACCAGCAGCTTCTGACCCTCATCCGCACCATGCGCGACGTGCTGTGTCCCGCGAATCTGCAGGACCTGCCCCGGCGCAAGTGACTCTGGGCCGGGAACGCCTCTCGTCGAGGTGTTGAGCGCCGGTGCTGTCGCGCATCTGGCTGGGTTTCTTCTTCGCCTCCGGCCTGGCTGCGCTGTGGCAGTGGCTGGGCCGGGGCGATGCCGGCGTGTTCGCGCGCATCACGCAGTCCCTGTACGACATGGCGGGCCTGGCGGTCGAGATCTCCATCGGGCTGATCGGCCTGCTGTGTCTGTGGATGGGGCTGTTTCGCATCGCGGAGCGCTCCGGGTTTGTGAGCGTGCTGGCCAGACTCCTGACACCGCTGTTTCGGCGCTTGATGCCCGAGGTGCCGCCGGGCCACCCGGCCCTGGGCTCCGTGACCATGAACCTGGCCGCCAACGTGCTGGGACTGGACAATGCGGCTACGCCCATGGGCCTGCAGGCCATGCGCGACCTGCAGCGTCTGAATCCGGATCCGAAGACGGCCACGGACGCCCAGATCCTCTTCCTGGTGCTCAACACCTCCTCGGTGACCCTGATCCCGGTGACCGTATTCCTCTTCAGGGCCCAGCAGGGTTCCAGCGACCCCACGGCCGTTTTCCTGCCCATTCTCATCGCCACCTCGGCCTCCACGGTGGCCGGGTTACTGGCCGTGGGGTGGGCTCAGCGTCTGCGGCTGTGGGACCCGGTGGTGCTCGCCTATTTCATGGTGTTCGCTGCGCTCGCCGCTGCGCTGGGGACTTGGCTCGGCGGGCTGCCGCCAGAGGACCTGGCCGCGCGTTCCAGCCTGCTGGGCAATCTGCTCGTCTTCGCTGCGGTGTTGGGCTTTCTGGCTGCTGGCGCCTGGCGCGGGCTGGACACGTATACGGAATTCGTCAGCGGCGCGAAACAAGGGTTGGCCACCGCGGTGCGCCTCGTGCCCTATCTGGTGGCGATGCTCGCGGCCATCGGTGCGCTGCGCGCCAGCGGCGCCCTGGACGCCGTCGTGGAAGGGATGGCCGGCTTGCTGGCCTGGGTGGGCGTGGATACCGGCTTCGTCGCAGCCCTGCCCACCGGCCTGATGAAGCCCCTGAGCGGGAGCGGCGCCCGCGCCATGCTCCTGGAGACCATGCACACTCAGGGCGTGGACTCCTTCCCGGCCACCGTGGCGGCCATCATGCAGGGGAGCACCGAGACCACGTTCTACGTGCTCGCCGTCTACTTCGGTGCGGTGGGGATCCGCAACAGCCGGCATGCCGTGACCTGCGGGCTGATCGCCGATCTCGCCGGTCTGGTGACTGCCGTACTGGCCGGTTACTGGTTCTTTGCGCCGTGATTTCCGCGCACCAGCACAGCCGCCGGCCGTCAGGCTACGCCGCGAGATCCTGTACCCGGGCCAGGACCTGTTCGGCGTGACCCTTGGGCTTCACGTCCTCGAATACGTGCCGTACGATCCCGTCCTTGTCGATGACGAAAGTGGTGCGCGCGATCACCTCGAAGGCCTTGCCGTCACGCTCCACCTGTCGCAGGACACCATAGGCCCGGCAGACCTCGCCATCCACATCGGCGAGCAGGCGCACGGCCAGCCCGTGCTTGTCGCGAAACGCGGCATGGCTCATGCAGTTGTCCCGGCTGATCCCCATGACCTCGGCGCCAGCCTTGTCGAACTCTGAGAGCATGTCTGAGAATTCCAAGGCCTCCAACGTGCACCCTGGCGTGTCATCCTTCGGATAGAAGCAAAGCACCACGTGGCGGCGACCGATGTAGTCCTTCAACGAGACCTCGTTCATGTCGGCATCCGGCAGCGTGAAGTCGGGTGCCGGCTGGCCCGTCTGGATCATGACTGTCTCCCTCTCCCTCGGATCTGATTGTTGGTCTGGGCTGCCCGGCGATCCGGAGGCACGCCGCCGACTGCCCCTCGAGTCCGCTCCTTTATAGCATGAGACCTCGTGCCAGGCGCGGGCGCTCTCCGGCGATGTCCATGGCCAGACGTGTGAGCCGGGTCTTGATGGGCGGCAATGCGTCCGTCCACGACAGGCCGAGACTGCGCAGGCGCACGACCGGGGCCAGGCGACTGCCGAAGACGTACCGGAAGGCCTCCATGAGTCGCATGGTCAGCTCGTCGTCGCCCCTGCGCGCCCGTTCGTAGCGGCGCAGGACCCCGATCCTGCCGGGATCCCGCCTTCCGGCAATGCTTTCGGCCAGCGTGGCCGCATCCAGGATACCGAGGTTCACGCCCTGTCCCGCCAGGGGATGGATGACGTGCGCAGCATCACCGACCAGTGCAATCCGGGGTTGCACGTAGACATCCGCTTGCCCGCCGACCAGGGGGAAAACCGCCCGGGGGCCCACATGGCGCACGCTGCCCAACACCCCTTCACTCGCCGCCACGAGCCGATCGGCGAACTTCGCCTCGGGCAAGGCCGCCAGTTCCGCGGCTTCTTCGGGCGTCGTGGTCCAGACGATGGAGACCCAGTCGTCGGGCAGCGGCAGCAGGGCCAGCGGCCCGTTGGGAAGGAAGCGCTGTCGTGCGCAGGCCCCGTGAGCCCGATCCATGTGCATGGGACCCACCAGCGCATGCTGCGCATAGGGGCGTGGCCGGAAGCCGATGCCTGCGAGCCCACGCAGCCGAGAGCGGGCCCCATCGGCGGCCACGGCCAGGCTGGCGTTCAACACGCGGCCGGACGTCAGGCGCACGCGCACCCGCTCGGGTTTCGTCTCCAGTTCTGAGATGGTGTCCGGGCAGAAGACCTCACAGCCCTCGAGCTGCTCGTGTAGGGCTGCGATCAATACGTCGTTCTCCACGATGTGGCCAAGTCTCGGCTCGGCCACGTCGCGCGCGTCGAAGTGGATCTCGCCGCCGCCCAGGGCGTCCCACACGTGCATGCGCCGGTAGGCACAGACACGTCGGGCGGTCACGCCGGACCAGACGCCCAGCGTCCGTAGCACCGTTTCGGCGCCGGGCGTAATGGCGGAGACGCGTTGTGCGAACGGACCGGTCCCCGCGTCTGGCGATGGCGGCCGGGCCTCCACCAGGGCCGTGTGCAGGCCGGCCTGGAGGCACGCCCGGGCCAGCGTGGCGCCCACCATGCCGCCCCCAACGATCACCACGTCAACGTGCACCTTCCGTCCTCCTCCAAGGGGATCCCGGCGACCAGGCGTGGCACCGGGCCGTGAAGGCCCATGCCCAGCCGCGCCAAGCGGTGCTTGAGCGGAGGGAGCAGATCCAGGCCCGCCAGAAGGCCGCCGCGCAGATGACCGAGCCCGGGGGTCGTGAACAGCCGTGCCAGTGTGTCGGTGAAACGCACTGTACGCGCCACGTCGCCGGCGACGGACTCGGCGAAACGGGCCAGCACACCCTCCGCCCCCGGAGGGTGCCCACCCCGCCATTGCGCATGCAACAGTTCGGCCAGCAGCGCGGTCTCCCGTAAGGCCAGGTTAAAGCCCTGAGCCGCCACGGGATGCAGCGCATGGGCGGCGTTCCCAAGCAGGACCACGCGGCCCTCGAAATTGCGCTGGGCACGCAACATGCGCAGCGGAAACAGGCGTACTCCGCCCACCGGCCTGAGCCGGCCGAGTCGATGGCCGAAGGCCTGCTGCAGTGTTGTGGCGAAGCGTTGGGCAGGCCATTGGGCCATGGTGCGGGCCTTTTGCTCACGAAGGGACCACACGAGGGCACAGCGTCGCTCGCCCAGGGGCAACAGCGCCAGGGGACCGTCGGTGGTGAACCGCTCGTAGGCCACCCCGCCGGGCGAACGCCCGGTTGTGATCTCGCAGACCAGGGCGTTCTGGCCGTAGTCGGTGACCTCGGCGGCGATACCCAGGGCCGTGCGCAGTGCAGACTGGGCACCGTCGGCGGCCACCACCAATCGGGCTCGCAGGCGCCGGGGACCGTCGGGGCCTGTCGCCTGCAGGGTCGCCCCGCTGGCGTCCTGTTCGAGTGCCTCGGCGCGCATTCCGTGCAGGAGCGAGATCCGGGGCGCCGCTTGTAGGCGCTGGTGGAGCGCATCGAGCAGGTGTTCATGCAGGACCACCTGGCCCAGGGCCGAGACGCCCAACTCTGAGGCGCGCAGTCGCGTGACACCGAACCGGCCCTGTTGCGAGACGTGCACCACATGGATGGGGGTCGCATGCGCCTCCATGGCCTTCCAGAGACCCAGCGCCCGGAAGATCCGTTCCGACGAAGCCGACAGGGCAATGGCGCGTCGGTCCGCCCGAGCACCCGGTTCCAGCACGCCGATCCGCCACTGCGTGCTGGCCAGCGCGCAGGCCAGTGCTGCGCCGGTCAGCCCGCCGCCGGCCACGAGCACGTCATATGTCATGGTGGTCTGCACGTACCTCGCTGCTTCGCCGGACTCAGGCGTCCTGGCCCACCAGGGCCTCGATCTCCTCCACGCGCTTGGGCAATGCGGCAGTGAGGACTTCACAGCCCTCCTTGGTCACCAGGACGTCGTCCTCGATGCGAATCCCGATGTTCCACCAGCGCCGGTCCACGCCCTCCAGGTCGGCCGGGACATACAGCCCGGGTTCCACGGTGAGCACCATGCCAGGCTCCAGCAGCCGCCACTGTTCACCGACGCGGTACTCGCCCACGTCGTGCACGTCCAGCCCCAGCCAGTGTCCTGTGCGATGCATATAGAAGCGCTTGTAGGCCTCGTTGCGTACCAACTTGCGTACGTCCCCCTCCAGCAGTCCCAGCTCCACGAGCCCCCGGGTCAGCACGCGAACGGCGGCACGGTGAGGGTCGTCCCAGTGGTTGCCGGGCCGGACTTTGCGGATGGCCGCCTCCTGCGCTTGCAGGACGAGTTCGTAGAGTGCACGCTGCGCGTCGCTGAAACGCCCGCCCACTGGGAAGGTACGCGTGATGTCGGCAGCATAGCCCTCGCATTCGCAGCCCGCATCCACCAGCACCAGATCCCCGTCCTCCAGCCGGTCACGGTTCTCGGTGTAGTGCAGGATGCAGGCGTTGGCGCCGCCGCCGACGATGGGGGGATAGGAGGGCACCATGCCCGCGCGTCGGAACACGTACTGATATTCCGCCTCCAGTTCGTATTCGTACAATCCCGGGCGGCAACGCCGCATGGCCCGTTCGTGGGCCTCCATGGACACCCTGGCGGCCCGGCGCATGCGCGTCAGTTCCCATCGGGACTTGAACAGGCGCATCTCATGCAGCACGTGCGCCAGTTCCACGAACTCGTGGGGGGCGTGGGCGCCGGCGCGCACCTTGGCCCGGATCTGATTCACCCAGCCGATGAGGCGGTGGTCGAACGCCGTGTCTTCGCCCATGGTGTAGTACACCCGGCGTCGATCCTCCAGCAGGCCCGGAAGGATCTCGTCCATGTCGGCGATGGGATAGGCATCGTCGGCGCCGAAATGCTCCACGGCCCCTTCGGGCCCCGCACGACGTCCCTCCCAGACCTCCTTCTTTGGATCGCGTTCGCGGCAGAACAAGATGTACTGCCCCTGCTTGCGCCCCGGGGCCAGCACGGCTACCGCATCGGGCTCCGGAAAGCCGGTGAGATAGAGGAAGTCACTATGTTGGCGGAACGGGTAATGGACGTCGCGATTGCGCAGTCGCTCGCGCGCTGCGGGAAGGATGGCGATGGAATCCGCGGGCATCATGCGCAACAGGCCGCGTCGCCTGCGCTCGAATTCCCGTTGGCTCACGGCGCAGCCCTCCGCAGTGCGTGCATCTCCTCCCTCAGCGTCAGCACGGCCATGCGCAGGTATTCGTAGACTTCCGCGAACGCGGCCTCTTCGGTCTCGTCGCCGTCCGCACGCTCGGTGGTCGCCCGGGATAGCTCGGCGAGGTCCCGCAGGACCTCCGCTGCGGTCGGTGGCAGGGCGGCTTGGAGGTCGCGGGTGCCGAGGGCGAATCCGAGCCCGAAGCCCTCCGCCCAATCCCCCAGGGCCTGAACGCGCTCGGACAGGGGAGCCTCGTCTCCCGGCAGCCACGGCATGAATCCCAACAACGGGTCATCCAGTGCCTGTCGGGTGGTCTGGAGCACTGGGTCGAGCGCTGTGGCCAAGTTCTGCAGGACGGTGTCATCCCTCGATGCCGGGCGGCCGAGCAACTCGGCCGCCACTTGTTCGCTGGCGGGAGCGCCTCCCGCCGCCAGCCAACCGGACACCAGCCCGTGCACCGCAGCCGCCACCCAAGGGGCGCCGGCGCGTTCCAGCGCCTCAGCCAGTGCCTGCAGGCCCGACTCGCTCATGGCCGCCGATCATACCACCGCGTGCCCGGGAGTGGGTGCACAGGGCGCATCGGGGCCGTGCGAGCCCGGCCGGTGGCCGGAATCCCCAAAGCGCTACCGCCTGGCGGAAACCGCCGCCCCGCGGTTGACCCTTTCCAGATTGGATGCCTAGTATTAGCGTCCATGGAGGACAAATCGCTGGAACAAGAGGCCGAGGCCCAACTGCGGGCCTTGGAAGCGCGCATCGAATCCTTGATTCGCTGTTGCGAACGCCTCCATGAGGAGAACCGGCTGCTGCGCCGGCAGCAGGAGGCCTTGACCATCGAACGGGCGGCCCTGATCGACAAGAACGAGAAGGCCCGCTCCCGGGTCGAGGCCATGATCACCCGGCTCAAGTCCATGGAGGATGCCCTGTGAGCACCGAACTCGTCCCGGTCACGGTGAGTATCCTGGGCAAGGAGTACAAGGTGGCCTGTCCGCGGGAGGAACAGTCTGCCCTGATCGCCGCCGCCACCTTCCTGGACGAGCGGATGCGGGAGATTCGCGAGAGCGGCAAGGTCATCGGCGGCGAGCGCATCGCGGTGATGGCCGCGCTCAACCTCGCCCACGAATATCTGGACGAAAAAGCGAGTCGAGAAGGTTTCTGCTCCAGTGTGCGGGAGCGGGTGGATACCCTCAACGCCCGAATCGACACCGCCATGCGGGGCCTGGAAGCTGCCGCTGCCTCCTCCAGCGGGGGATGAGCGGCAGGTTCGTCTTCAGGCCTTGGTGGCGGCGTTCTCCAGCCTTAGGATGAACCGCCATTGCGCCTCGGTGACCGGCATCACCGAGAGCCGGTTGCCCCTGCGTACCAGTGGCAGCTCGGCCAGTTCGGGCCGAGCCTTCAGCTCTTTCAGCAGGATCGGGCGTGCCAGCCTGCGCTCGAAGCGCACGTCCACCAGATACCAGCGGGGTCGCCGGGGGTCGCTCTTGGGGTCGAAGTGCTTGTCTTGGGGATCGAACTGCGTGGGGTCCGGATAGGGCTCGCTGGCCACGGAGACGATCCCGACGATGGCCGGTTCCTTGCAGTTGGAGTGATAGAAGAAGGCCTGGTCGCCCACTTGCATGGCGTCCCGGATCCAGTTGCGTGCCTGGTAGTTGCGCACGCCGTCCCAGGGCTCCACGCCAGCGCGCTCCATATCGTCCAGCGAGAACTCGCCGGGTTCGGATTTCAGCAGCCAGTAGGCCAAGCGGTGGCTTCCTCGGTGCGGCTGGGTCCGTAGTGAATGCAAAAAGAGGCGGACGCCCCGCCTGTGCCGTCGCCGACCTTCGACCTTGAACCAAAGGTTCAAGTGGGCGCTTCGTGCAGCATGTCAGGCTTCCCGCGGCAGTGGGCGGGTCTGCACAACCACGCTGCAACTCCACCCCCTGGGTATGTCGATAGGCTCAAGGAATATACCCGGCGGCTGACGTGCACTGCAGATGCGTCCGCGCCTCCATTGTAGGTCATGGCGTGCGGGAGTTCCATGCCCACAGCAGGGACAAAAAAAGGCGCGGCCAAA
>JALVEU010000168.1 GCA_027030565.1 Gammaproteobacteria bacterium
GTAGGCCGCATAAGTCTGTAGGCCGCATAAGCGAAGCGCATGCGGCAGCCTCCCGTCGCCCTTATCCACTCCGTTGCTCGCGGGCCGGCCACCCTCCGCCCGTAGGCCGCATAAGCGCAGCGCATGCGGCAAACCTCCCGCATACCCCCTGTCCCCAGAACGACCCCGACGGGATCAAGCATTCCCGTTCCAGGCATGTCTAACGAAACAGCAGGAACAACACACCATGCGACGCCACGACCGATCCAATCCCAGGGGCGCGGAACACCCCGGCTGGGGCTGGCTCCTGGCCCTGCTGGCCGCCCTGCTCTTGCTGCCCCGGGCCGCGGGCGCCGCCGGGCTCACCTGGGAACCACCGGAGGCCTTGGACCAGACAGACGATCCGCAGCCGCGCTTCGTCTATTTCCACGCGGAATGGTGCAGCTGGTGCCGGCAATTCGAACAGCGCACCCTGCAGGACCCGCTGGTGGCCCAGCGGCTCGCGCGCGACTTCGTCCCGATCCGCCTCGACGCCGACCGCGAACGGAGCCTGTTCCGCCGCCTGGGCGGCCGCGGCCTGCCCTATGCCGTGCTGCTCGGCCCCGACGGCGCTCGCCTGGGCTCCTTCACCGGCATCCTCGATCCCCGGCCTTTCCTCCAATGGCTCGCCGAGGCCGCGGGCGAAAATGCCAGCGCCGCAGTTGCCGTCACACCTGAAATCTTTCATGAAACTCTAGAAGATCTATGGGATTCCACCGCCGCGCGCTTCCACGGTGTCTCACTCACCGGCATCGAGGGTACCAAGCGCCCGCAGCCCCTCACCGCGCTGTACCTCCTGGAGGCCTGCTTTCCGCAGCGTGCGCCGTCGGATGCCAGGCTCCCCTGCCCTGACCCAGCCTGGCGCGAACGGCTGCCGCGGCTGCTCGACCGCATGCTCGCCGAGTTGGAGGACCCGGTCGAAGGCGGCTTCTACTTCTATGCCGACCCGGGCGGTGAGGGACATACTGAAACCGCCAAGCGCCTGGAGCGCAATGTCCGCATGGCCCGGCTCTACGTCACTGCTTGCGAGCGCCTGGATGTGCCACGCTACTGCCGGGCCGCGCGCCAGGCGCTCGCGTTCATGGACCACACCCTTTGGGACGAGACCGAAGGCGCCTACCGGACAGGCCAGCACTCGGATGCCGCGTACTTCGCCCTGCCCCGTGCCGAGCGGGTCAAGCGTCCGGCCCCACCCGTGGATGCCGTCTTCGACACCGCCGCCAACGCCCAGGCACTGATCCTGCTCCACGATGCCGCACGCCGCTGGCCCGCCTCGGGACACGAGGCGAAGGCCCACCGGATCGAAAACTGGCTGCTCACCCGCGCCCGCATGCCGCGCCACGCCTTCGTCGACCACCGGCTGCCCGGCGACCCACCGGGCGGCGAGCCCGGCAGCCTATACACCCAGGCTTGGGTGGCCACGGCCCTATCGCGACGCCTACAAGGGGGTTCCGGCGCCGACGCGCTGGATCTCGCCTCCGCCATCGAGCGACTGCTCGCCTACATCGGCCGCTTCCACTACGACCCGGCCAGCGGCGCCCTCGCCGAGAACCCCGCGCACGAGGGCGAAACCTTCACCCATCCGGCGGCCAACGGCCGGCTCGCCCTCCTCCTGCTCCAGCTGCCTCCGGACCTCCGGCCCGCCTGGGCACCGAGCCTGCTGCCCCGTCTCCTCGACCAGGTCCGCTGGCGCCCGGGCATCGAACTCGACGACCTGGTCGACGGCGTACATGCCATGCAAATCCTGGAACGCGAGGCCCGTTCCGGTTGACCCTCCAAGACCCACTCGGTACCATTTCTCGCCCCACCTTCCCCGGTAGCTCAGTTGGTAGAGCAGCTGGCTGTTAACCAGCGGGTCGGCGGTTCGAGCCCGTCCCGGGGAGCCATACGCTCCGTTGCGGCCCGTTTTGGAGAAGCGTTCGCCCCAAAACGGCGCCGCTTCATATGGGGCATCACCCCGAACCAAATCCGGTGAGGCCCGCCGCGCTTTCCTGAGCACAATGCTTCGGTCCGCACCCTGGGGCCCTCTAGCTACGCTCCAGCGCCCCCTCGACAGCGCCGTGCCCGGCACGACTAGCGCATCGTCCATTCACACACCCAGCCCATCCCACCTCCCGGCTGTGCGACTCCCCGGGCGTTTGGATTGACACGATCCGACGCCGGTGATAGGGGTACCCTACGAAAGTAGGGGTGCCTCACCGTGATCATCCGCCCACTTGGCCGGGGCTATCGGCCAGTCTGCCCACTCTGGCCCTCAGAGCAGAGGGATACCCCCTCAGACGACACTCGGAGATGCTGATTTAATGCGCGAGGCGGATGCAGCGCAAGGCGCACGGCGCGCAGGATACGAGACCAATCCGCCGCGAGCGGATTGGAACGGCCGTCAGGCCGCCCCGAAGGGTGGAGGGCAACATGCCCGGGGTACTCGTCAAGTAGATAGGCGAGTATCCGGAGACCGCGCAACGCGGCGGTACATCGCCACAGCGAATAAATCAGCGCCTGCCAAGTTACACGCGAGTGTGGCATCTCGGACGGCCGCGGCCCTGCACTACGAAACCGAGATCATTACAGAGAGGAAGCACCACCTGCTCTTCGACTGTATGCTGGCCTTTGATGTCCGAAGTGGCGTGACAGTGCCGCTCTCCGCGGCGGAGTTCTACGCCGGGCTGGCCCAGCGCTTCCCGGAGCGCGATGGGATGTATTTCTTACCTGAGCGGGTGGCAGAGTACCACCCGACCCGCATGAAGACCTTATACGTCAAGGCCGTCCGCGCCGGCTTCAAGAAGGCATGGCAAGAGCGGGACTACGCGACCATCATCGCCGTGGCGCGCAAGATCCCCGAGAACGTCCTCCAGGAGAACCCCAAGCTCCTCATGTGGTACGACCAGGCGCTCACCCGTTTTGGGGAGGATGCGTGATGGCAAAAAAGCCCATATTCAAGACCGATTTTGCCAAGACATCCGGGCCCGCCGATCCGGAAACTTTATTCCACAACCTACAAGGGCGTGCCCCAGAGATCAAACACCTATGGTCTCACCAAGCGGATCTGCTTCGAGAATATCACAAGAACTGCCTGGACGCGCGGGACGTAGCCATCGAACTCCCA
>JALVEU010000169.1 GCA_027030565.1 Gammaproteobacteria bacterium
GCTGCCCATATGGGTCCGAGCCGTTCTCTACGTTAACGCGTTTCGTTCCGGGGGCCCGTGACCCAAGGCACAGGACCCTTCAGGCCGGGCCGATTTCGGCCTCGATGGCCTGGAGGGCCTCCATGGGATCGGGTGCCCGGGTCACCGGGCGTCCTACCACCAGATAATCGGCGCCGGCATTCACTGCAGCGGCGGGCGTCACCACACGACGCTGGTCCTGCGCGGACTCGCCGGCCGGACGGATGCCGGGCGTCACCAGCAGGAAGTCCGTTCCCAGAGCCCGACGCAGCAGCAGCGCCTCGCGGGCCGAGCACACCACCCCATCCAGACCACAGTCCTGCGCCAGCCTTGCCAGACGCAGCACCTGGTCTTGCGGCGCGTGGACGATGCCCACCTCGCGAAGCTCGGCGGCCTCCAGGGAAGTGAGGACCGTCACCGCCACCAGATGCGGACGAGCGGTACCGTCGGGCAAGGCCCGGCGCGCGGCCTCCAGCATGCGCCGCCCGCCTGATGCGTGCACGTTGATCATCCACACGCCCAGCCTCGCAGCGGCACGTACGGCCCCGGCCACGGTGTTGGGGATGTCGTGGAACTTGAGATCCAGGAAGACCGGGAAACCCCGTTGGACCAGCGCCCGCACGAGGTCCGGCCCTGCAGCCACGAAGAGCTCGAAACCCACCTTCAGCCGGCAAGCATTGGGCTCCAGCCGTTCCACGAAACGCAGTGCGGCGCCCCCGTCCGGAAAATCCAGGGCAACGATGATGCGCGAGCGTGCCATTGGATCCAAGGCGGATTCCTGCTCGTCGATGCTCAGGGGTCAGTGCCGGAGCAGCTTGGCGGCCTGGTGCGTCCCCGGCCCGTCGGGCCGGCACGGGGTCGGCGGTGAGCGCTGCGGTCGGTCGAGCCGGTAGCGCGGACGGGCACGGGCCTGGAGGATGCCGCGCGTGGCCGGCCGCACCGTTCCCCACCCACGGCAGCCGGGACACTGCCAGAACAGGCCATGGGACTCGAAGCCACAGATGCGGCACTGGTATTCGGCCTGATCTCGTAGCTGAGCAGCAAGGCCTTCGGCCACCGCCCTCAACAGGGCATCGGAAGGCTCGATGCGCCTTTCCGCCATCCACTGGACGGTCTCCCGTAGCAGCCCCAGGGCCGGACTGCCCCGACTGAGCGCCTGGGTGAGCACGGCCGCAGCGCCCGTCTCGTCTCCCGATTCCAGGGCCGACTCGGCCAGTGCGCGCGCCACCTCCAGCTCACATCCACATGGGTGAATACGCTCTAGATAGTCGCTGTAAGCTTCTGTTTGTCCTAGCCTTGAATACGCCTCACGCAAGCGAGAGAGCACCAGGCAGGCGAAGTCCGGGTCCTGATCGTGCACCTGTTCATAGTAGCGGCGCGCGGCAGCCGCATCGCCCTCAGCCCAGGCGAGGTCGCCCAGCAGGATGCTCGCTCTCGCACAGGCGGGGTCGGCACGCAGGGCCTTTTCCATCAAGGCACGGGCCTGTCTCGATCGGCCGCTGCGCATCTCGTGTTCGGCCAGTTCGCAATAGTAGTGCGCCAGGGTCGCATCGCAGGACACCTCCGACTCCGCCTGCAGCCGCTGCGCGACCTCGATGGCCTTGTCCCAATCCTTCTCTTTTTCGTAGACCTCCATGAGGTGGCGGTAGGCGGGCACGCGGTGCACACCATCGTCCAGGAGCCGCAGGAACAGCGCCTCGGCGCGATCCAGCAGGCCGGCGCGCAGGTAGTCACGCCCCAGCTCCAGCCGCGCCTGGGCCCGGACCTGATGGGACAGCTCAGCGCGCCGCGTGAGGCTCTCGTGGATCCGAATGGCCCGTTCCACTTCACCGCGGCGGCGAAACAGATTGCCCAGGAGCAGATGGGTCTCCACCGTGTCCGGATCGGTGTCCACGATGCGCACGAAGACCTCCAGGGCCTTGTCCGGCTGCTCGTTGAGCAGGTAGTTGAGGCCACGGATGTAGTCCCCGGGCAGGGAGGCGCGACCCGCTTCGGGGCAGCGTGCACCGAAGCGTCGGCTCACGTACCAGCCTGAGGCGGCGGCCACCGGCAGGAGAAGCCAGAGCAGGGTCAGCATGGAAGGAGCCGGGTCGCGGGGCCCGGACTCGGGACCGGCGCAGCGGCGGAGTCCGAACCGGCCGATGGACCGCGTACCGTCGACCCGCACTCGGCTGCCATGGCTCAGTCCGTCTCCAGCTCCACGACGCCCTTGCGCTTCAGTCCCCCGTTGACTCGCTCTCGCAGCTCCTTGCCGGGTTTGAAGTGGGGTACGTATTTCCCGGGTAGCGGCACGGGCTCGCCGGTCTTGGGGTTGCGCCCGATCCGCGGTGGCCTGTAATGCAAGGAAAAACTGCCGAAGCCGCGGATCTCGATCCGCTCTCCGCTGGCCAGGGAGTCACTCATCTGCTCGAGCAGCGACTTGACCGATAGCTCCACGTCCTTGTACGCGAGATGACGCTGCTTCTGCGCGATACGTTCGATGAGCTCGGATTTCGTCATGTGCATTGGCATGTTCACCCCTGCCTTGAAACGGTAAACGGTGCCGAAAGCCCCTCCCCGCCGCGGAGAGGGGCCGTCTGGAGCGCCGCGGGATGCCCCGGAGACCACGGGAATCGATTCCAGCACGCCGCTGCCGATCAGGATCCGCCCTCGTCCTCGCCCTGCGAGCCGATCTTTTCCTTGAGCAGGTCGCCGAGGGTGGTGGTGGCCGCCTCGCCACTGCGGCTGTAGTCCTGCAGTACCTGCGCCTCTTCGGCCACCTCCTTGGCCTTGATGGAGAGGTTGATCATGCGCCGCTTGCCGTCCACGCCGACGAATTTGGCCTCCACCTCGTCGCCAGGCTTGAGCACAGAACGCACGTCCTCCACACGGTCGCGCGAGATCTCCGAGGCGCGCAGCACGCCTTCCACGCCGTCGGCCAGCTCCACGATGGCCGCCTTGGGGTCCACCTCTTTGACCACGCCCTTGACGACGCTGCCCTTGGGGTGCTGGGCGACGAACTGGGAGAAGGGATCCTGGGCCAGCTGTTTGATGCCCAGCGAGATGCGCTCGCGCTCCGGGTCGACGGCCAGCACCACGGCCTCCACCTCGTCGCCTTTCTTGTAGCGCCGGACGGCCTCCTCGCCAGGCTCGTTCCAGGACAGGTCCGAGAGGTGCACGAGCCCGTCGATGCCGCCCTCCAGGCCCACGAAGATGCCGAAATCGGTGATGGACTTGATGGTCCCCTTGACGCGGTCGCCCTTGTTGTGGGTGGCGGCGAACTCCTCCCAGGGGTTGGGCTTGCACTGCTTCATGCCCAGCGAAATGCGGCGGCGCTCCTCGTCCACATCGAGGACCATGACCTCGACCTCGTCACCCACCTGCACCACCTTGCTCGGGTTGACGTTCTTGTTGGTCCAGTCCATCTCGGAGACGTGTACCAGGCCCTCCACACCGTCCTCGATGGCCACGAAGCAGCCGTAGTCGGCGATGTTGGTGACCGTGCCGAACACCCGTGTGCCCACGGGATAGCGGCGCGAGATGTTGACCCAGGGATCCTCGCCCAGCTGTTTGAGGCCCAGCGAGACGCGGTTGCGCTCCCGGTCGAAGCGCAGCACCTTGACCTCGATCTCGTCGCCGATGTTCACCACCTCGGAGGGGTGCTTGACCCGCTTCCAGGCCATGTCGGTGATGTGCAGCAGGCCGTCGATGCCGCCGAGATCCAGGAACGCGCCGTAGTCGGTGAGGTTCTTGACCACACCCTTGAGCACGAGCCCCTCTTCCAGGCTCTCCAGCAGCGCCTCGCGCTCGGCGCTGTATTCCTCCTCCAGCACGGCCCGGCGCGAGACCACCACGTTGTTGCGGCGCGGGTCGAGCTTGATGACCTTGAACTCCAGTTCCTTGCCTTCCAGGTACGAGGTGTCGCGTACCGGACGGATGTCCACCAGTGAGCCTGGCAGGAAGGCCCGAATCTGGCCCAGGTCGACGGTGAAGCCGCCCTTCACCTTGCCGGTGATGCGGCCCTTGACGATCTTGCCGGCCTCGAACGCCTCTTCCAGCTGCTTCCAAGCCCGTGCGCGAACGGCCTTCTCGCGCGACAGGCGGGTCTCTCCGCTGCCGTCCTCTACGGCCGTCAGGGCCACCTCGACGACGTCGCCCACCTTGACGTCGATCTCCCCGTCCGGACCACGGAACTGTTCGATGGGAATGACGCCCTCGGACTTGAGCCCTGCATGGACGATCACGTTGCCGTCCCGGATGTCCACCACCGTGCCGTTGATGATGGTCCCGGGTTTCATTTCGATGCTGTTGAGGCTCTCTTCGAAGAGCTCGGCGAAACTTTCAGTCATGGGTTAGGTGTACTCGGTTCAGTGTCGTTACCCGAAGCGCCGCTGCCTGCCACCGAGACAAGGACTCAACGGGGCTGTGGTTGCACACGACTCACCAGCTCCAGTGCCCGCTCGAGCACCTCGTCGATGCTCATCCGGGTCGAATCGAGGATGGTGGCATCCGGGGCGGGGCGAAGCGGCGCCACGGGGCGGTTGCGATCCCGCTCGTCGCGCTTGGCGAGCTCGTCTAAAAGGTCGGGAAGGTTAGCATCAATCCCTTGATCCTTCAACTGTTTATGGCGTCTGCGGGCGCGTTCTTCAAGGTCTGCCTCCAGGAAGATCTTGACCGGGGCGTCGGGGAACACCACGGTGCCCATGTCGCGGCCGTCGGCGACCAGGCCCGGCGGCTTGCAGAAGGCGCGCTGCCGATCCAACAGCGCTGCGCGCACGGCCGGCAGCGCAGCCACGCGGGAGGCCGCGTCGCCACAGGCCTCGCCGCGCAACTCCCGGCTCACGTCCTCACCATCGAGGAGCACGCGTGGCTCGCCCTTGTCCGTTGCCTCGAAACGCACGTCGAGACTGCGGGCGAGTTCAGCCAGGGCCTGTTCGTCGTCCAGAGGAACGCCGCGGCGCAGGGCCGCCAGGGCCAGCACGCGGTACAGTGAACCGCTGTCCAGCCAGTGGAACCCCAAGCGCCGGGCGAGCAGCCGCGCCAGCGTTCCCTTGCCCGAGCCACCGGGGCCATCCACAGTGATGACCAGACAGGGCTCAGCCACCGTCCGGCTCCTCCTGGATCCCCAGTCCCACCGCTCTGGCCATGGACACGAAACCTGGAAACGAGGTGTTCACGTTGTCGCAGTCCAGGATGCGCACCGGCTCCGCCGCGCGCAGCGCCGCCATGGCGAAGGCCATGGCGACCCGGTGGTCGCCATGGCTGTGCACGGTGCCTCCGCGCAGGGTCCCACCCTGGATGACGATGCCGTCGGGCAGAGGCTCCGCCTCGATGCCCAAGGCCTGGAGGCCCTCGGCCATCACCCCGATTCGATCGCTTTCCTTGACGCGCAGCTCGGCGGCGCCCCGCAGGCGCGTGGTGCCCCGGGCACAGGCGGCGGCGACGAACAAGGCCGGAAACTCGTCGATGGCAAGCGGCACCAGCGACTCGGGGATGTCGATTCCCTGCAGCTCGGCAGCCTCGACGCGCAGATCGGCCACCGGCTCGCCGCCCGCCTCGTGGGCATGCTCGATCTGGATCCGCCCGCCCATGCGACGCAGGATCTCGATCACACCCGTACGGGTGGGATTGACGCCCACGTGACGTAGCACCAGATCGGAGCCCGCCGCGATGCTCGCCCCGACCAGGAAGAAGGCCGCCGAGGAAATGTCCGCAGGCACGTCCATGGCTCCACCCTGCAGTCGCCCACCCCCTTCGAGGCACACCTTGAGACCCGAGCGCTCCACCGCGTAGCCCAGGCCGCGCAACATGCGCTCGGTATGGTCGCGTGTGGGTGCGGGCTCGGTCACGCAAGTCCGCCCCTGTGCATAGAGCCCGGCGAGCAGGAGGCAGGACTTGACCTGTGCGCTGGCCATCGGCATGGCGTAGTCGATGCCGTGCAACCGCGCTCCGCCATGGATGTGCAGGGGCGGGGTCCCCTCGGGACTGGTGTCGATGTGTGCGCCCATGCGACGCAGGGGTTCGGTGATCCGCCGCATGGGCCGGCGCGAGAGCGAGGCGTCGCCCACCAGCACGCTGTCGAAGCGCTGCCCGGCGAGCAGCCCTGCCATGAGCCGCATGGCCGTGCCAGAGTTGCCCATGTCCAGAGGCGCGGCCGGAGCGCGCAGTCCGTGCAACCCCACACCGGAGATCCGGACCCGTCCCGCCTCCGGGCCCTCGATGGTCACGCCCATGGCCCGGAATGCGCGCATGGTGGCGAGGCAGTCCTCCCCCTCCAGGAACCCCGTGACATGGGTCTCCCCCTCGGCCACGGCTCCCAGCATGATCGCGCGGTGCGAGATGGACTTGTCGCCGGGCACCCGCAGCGTACCGGTGAGGCGGCCGCCCGGTGAAACGTGGTAGACGAGTCCTGTCATGCGCCTGCGCCGCCGTCGTGTCGGCCGACTTGCCGGGTGGGTTGCGCCATGTTCGCCTGCTGCACCATGAGAAGGCGCGCAGTTATACCCGCAGCGGCGCGGATTATCCACCGTCACGCGTGGCGAGAGGGGTACGGGGCACGCCGCGCCGGGCCCACACGGCCATCCCGGCGAGCGCCGCCACCAGCACAGGGACCAACAGCAACGACCCCTCCAGCCCTGCCCTGCCCCCGGTCCAGCGCGGGTCGCCCTCCAGGTTCAGGGCCAAGAGACCGGTGACCGGCAGGCCGCTGACGCCGAATCCAAGCACAGGCCCCTCCACAAAGTTCCAGCTCAGGTGCAGCGCCACGGCGAACCACAGGTTCAGCGTCACTACGTAGCGCATGCCCAGCAGCAGGCCGCCCAGAAAGGCATTGAGCAGCAAGACCGGATCCGGGGAGCGGCCGGAGACATGGACGAGCACGAAGACCAGGGCCGACAGCGCCAGGGCCTGACGTGGTGGGAACGAGTCCATCAGATTGCGCAACACGTAGCCGCGAAACACCAGTTCCTCCTGCAGCGCCACCAGCAGCGTGATGCCGAAATAGGCGCCCAACACGGCCGGATGGAAGGCCGCCGAGACCACGTGCACCTGCCCACCTGCGAGGAGCAGGAGGAAACCGGTCAGCAGGATCCCGCAGCCCAGGAGTGCGCCCCTTGCGATCTCGGCGCGCTGCCCTCGGGGCGACCAGCCCAGGGACCGCAGCCGGCGCCGGTCCACGTAGCGGCAGAATGCCTCCACCAGCGTCAAATTGAGTAAAAAGGTGAAGGCGATGAAGCTCGCCATGCTCCCGAGTCGGCCCCAGAGGCCACCCTGTTCACCCAGCGCGGCTGGATGCACGCCGCTGAGCCGCCGGATGGCCTCACCAGCCCAGCCGGGTGCGAATGCCATCAGGATCGCGAATGCCCCCAGGAACAACACCGCCCGTAGCCAGCCACGGTGGATGCGTGGCGGCCGGGCCGTTTCTTCCAAGCGCGTCTGTTGGGCCTTCTGGTGCAGTACGGACCTCCGATCGCATTGGGATCGGGACGCACACTCGCGCCTCCGGCCCGCTCAAACAAGACAATCATTGTGACCGATCCGGGACATGGGAGCGAACCGTGGTCCGCCACCCCACGCCGATTCCCGCACCGCTGGGCGTCGACGGCCGACACGCGGCCCAAAAGTCCCAGGAATGACCGGTATATAATCCCGCCGCATGGAAACGCTGCTCCTCCGCTTCCCCCCGGCGCCCCCGGACGGGGATCCCCCCGTGGTCCAGTGGGTCCTTCTCGACAGCCACAATGTCCCACTCGGTGAGACCCAAGCGGGTGCGCTGGCGGAGGCGGCAGCCCTCGCCGCGCAGCGCCGCGTGGTGGCCCTGGCTCCCGCCGAGCAGGTCACCCTGTTCGAGGTCCAGCTCAAGGCCCGAAGCCGGCAGCAGTTGCTGCGGGCGGTGCCCTACGCGCTGGAGGATGAGCTCGCCGAAGACGTGGAAGACCTGCATTTCGCCCTTGGGCCGAATCTGGGCGAGGATCGCTATCCGGTCGCCGTGGTCTCCAAGGCGCACATGGCGTACTGGATCGACGCTCTGCACGAGGCTGGGTTGAGGCTTCGGCTGCTGATCCCCGAAACGTTGGCCCTGCCCTACCACGACGGCGAATGGACACTGCTGCAGGAACCCGGCCGCTGCGTGGTCCGCACGGGGCCCTGGGCGGGCTTCTTCGCCGATCCCGCGCTCCTGGGCACCCTGTTGGATCTGGCCTGGGACCGGGAGCAGACCCACCCGGAGCTGCTGCGTTGCCACTGCTGCAGCGAGGACCCGCCTCCCCGACCGCCCGGCGACGCGCGGCTGGAGCGCGGTGAGCAGTGCCCCATGGCGCTGTTCGCCGGCGGTCTGGACCTGGCGCGTCCCTTGGACCTGTTGCAAGGCGAGTTTCGACCCAAGGCCGGTACCACCAAATGGGTGCGTCCCTGGCTCGCTGCGGGCGTACTGCTGGCACTGTGGATCGGGCTGGAACTGCTGGTCGCCTGGAACGACGTGCGCAGCTATCGCAACCAAGTGGGTGCCCTGCGCTCACAGATCGAGGCGGTGTACCGGCAGGCCTTCCCGGGTGCCCGGCGGGTGGTCAACGCACGCGTGCAGATGGAGCAGAAGCTCAAGGAACTGCGCCGCGCCGCGGGCGGCCGGGACGAGGGCGGCCTGCTGCCGTTGCTGGCCGCCGGCGCCGAGGCCGTGTCACGCGAACGATCCATCAGGGTGGATACGGTGTCCTATCGCCAGGGTCAGGTGGAACTGCGACTGGAGGGCAAGGAGCTCCAGGCCCTGGAACGCATCAAGCAGTACGTCGAACAAAAGGGTCTGGATGCGGAGATCCAGTCCGCCGATACCAGCGGTCAGCAGATCTCGGCCCGCATCGTCATCAGGGCGAAGCAGCGCACATGAAAGACTGGTGGATGAGCCTCGAGGAGCGGGAACGCCTGCTGGTGGCGGGAGCCGGCGTGGTGCTGGGTATCGCGCTCTTCTATCTCCTGGCATGGGAGCCGCTGTTCAAGACGCGGGCCGAGCTGCAGCAGGCCGTCCACGCCCAGCGCAACACCCTGCAGTGGATGCAGGAGGCAGCCCGCGAGGTTCGCACCCTCCAGGCGGGAGGCGGGACAGGCGCCCTTCAGGGCCGCAACCGCTCACTGCTCAGCGTACTGGATCAGACGGCCACGCAGGCCGGCATCCGCGACCAGATCGAGCGCATGGAGCCCGAGGGTCGAAACGGAGTGAAGCTCTGGCTCGACCAGGTGCCTTTCGACACCCTGATGCGCTGGCTCGACCGCCTGGAGCGTCACTACGGCGTACACGTCCGACGGGCCACCTTCACAGCCACCGATGTTAGCGGCTTCGTGGACGCACGGCTCACCCTGGAGCGCCCATGAAGCCCGGACTGCGTTACGCACTCCTCGGTCTGGCCGCCTACCTGGTCTTTCTGATCGCGCTCATGCCGGCCCACTGGGCGGTGCGCTTCCTTCCCCGGGAGGTGGAAACGGCCGGCGTATCCGGATCCGTCTGGCATGGACACGCGGCCCGCATCCGTTACGCCGGGTACCGGCTCGACGACGTGGACTGGCGCGTGCGGGCGCCCTATCGCCTGCTCTGGGCGCAGCTCCCTCTGCGGCTGCGCATCGAGAAAGGGAGTGTGTCCGGATTCACGAGCCTGGTGCTCTCCCCCCGGTCCCTCACCCTGGAGGACAGTGACCTCAACATCAACCTGGAGGTGTTCGAACGCGCCCTGCGCAGATTCCGGGTGCATCTGGGTGGGATGCCGGTCCACCTCGCCGCCGAGACGCTGGAGCTTCACAGGGCCGGTCCTGGGGCGGCACGCGGAACCATGCGCTGGGACCAGGCGGCCGTTCGTTCACCGGTGGCCCTGTCCTTGGGCACCCTCAACCTGGACCTGTCCGATGCCGAGGGCGGCTGGGTGGGTGCCCTCTCCAACGACAGCCAGGAGATCCGCATCGGCGGCCGCATCCGCGTGGGCGAAGGCTGGGCCTGGTCCAGCGAGATCCGTCTGGCTCCGGGTCCCCGGGCGGACGAGCGCCTGCGCCAGGCGCTGCCCCTACTGGGCCAGCCGGACCGCAGCGGTACCGTGGTGCTCAAGGCCAGCGGACGGCTGGCGAGCACCCCACAGGGCTGAACCCGTCAAACTCAGACCCGGCCCACCAGGTACACGCCCAAGGAGATGAAGGCGCAGCCCAGGAGCTGCAGGGGTTGTAGCGACTCCCGAAATACCACCACGCTGAGGGCCAGCACCAGCAACACCGCCAGGCCCGTGTAGAGGCCATACAGCGGCCCCAGGTCGTAGTGTTTCAGGACCACCAGATAGTAGAAGAAGATGAACCCGTACAGGCACAGGGCAGCGCTCACCAGGTACCAGTAGCGCAGTAGGGTCTCCCCCAGGGTCTGGCCGCCGTGGACGGCCGCCCACTTCAGCAACCCGTGAGAGAAGGCCAGCAGCGCGGCCAGGAACAGCGCCTGGCCGAGCATGCCGCCCAGTGGCAGCAGTCCGCCTTTCACAGGCGGCTCCTACGGCGGTCCACCACGTAGACAGGCCGGCCCTTGGCCTCCTCGAACACGCGGGCCAGATAGATGCCGATGATGCCCAGGCTGACCATGAGCACGCTGCCGATCAGCAATTGCAGGAGGATCACGGTGGTGAAGCCCGATACGGCAACGCCGGTGAACTTCTGATACAAGGCGATGCTGCCGAAGATCGCACTGATGAGAAAGACGAAGGCCCCCAGCGCCGTGATGAGGTGCAGTGGCGCAGAGGAGAACGCGGTCAGGGCCGAGACCGCCAGACGGACGAGCCGCCAGCGCGTCCAGGAACTCCCTCCCTCTGCCCTGGGCGGCACGGAGAACGGGATTCGCGCACTGGTAAAACCCAGCCAGGGAATCAGGCCGCGGAAGAAGCGGCTGCGCTCCGGCAGCCTGCAATAGGCCTCCACCACCTCGCGATCGAGCAGTTTGTAGTCCGAGGCGTTGGCCACCTCCAGCCCGGACAGGCGCGTGAACAAGCCGTAGAACAGGCGGGCGGCGGCACCACCGACCAGCCCTTCGTACCCGCGGTCCTGCTTGACGCCTTCCACCACCAGGGCCCCTGCACGCCACAGCTCCACCATCCGAGGAATGAGTT
>JALVEU010000170.1 GCA_027030565.1 Gammaproteobacteria bacterium
GCTCGTCTATGGTCAGATGAACGAGCCACCGGGCAACCGTCTGCGTGTGGCGCTGACGGGCCTGACCATCGCGGAGTACTTTCGCGACGAGGGTCGTGACGTGCTCATGTTCATCGACAACATCTACCGTTACACGCTGGCCGGTACCGAGGTATCCGCGCTGCTCGGACGCATGCCTTCGGCGGTGGGTTATCAGCCCACACTGGCCGAGGAGATGGGCATCCTCCAGGAGCGCATCACCTCCACCAACAAGGGTTCCATCACCTCGTTCCAGGCGGTCTACGTGCCGGCCGACGACCTCACCGACCCCTCGCCTGCGACGACCTTCGCCCATCTGGATGCGACGCTCGTGCTGTCGCGGCAGATCGCCGAGCTGGGCATCTACCCGGCGGTGGACCCGCTGGATTCCACGAGCCGCCAGCTCGACCCATTGGTCATCGGTCAGGAGCACTACGAGACGGCGCGTGCGGTGCAGAGCACATTGCAGCGCTACAAGGAGCTGCGTGACATCATCGCCATCCTTGGGATGGACGAGCTCTCCGAGGAGGACAAGCTCGTGGTGGCCCGTGCCCGCAAGATCCAACGCTTCCTCTCACAGCCGTTCTTCGTTGCCGAGACCTTCACCGGCCAGGCCGGCAAGTACGTCCCACTCAAGGAAACGGTGCGGGGCTTCAAGGCCATCGTGGAAGGCGAGTACGATCACCTGCCCGAGCAGGCCTTCTACATGGTGGGTGGCATCGAGGAGGCCGTGGAAAAGGCCGAGACCCTTTGAACGCAGTGCGCTGAGGTGCAGCCATGGCCATGACCATGCACGTGGATATCGTCAGTGCCGAGGAGGAGATCTTCTCGGGCACGGCGAACATGCTCGTTGCACCCGCGGAGATGGGCGAGGTGGGCATTCTGCCCCGCCACGCCCCCCTCATCGCGCGCCTGAAACCCGGCGAGGTGCGGGTGCAGGTCGAGGGCCAGGAAGATCAGTACTTTTTCGTCTCCGGTGGGCTGCTCGAGGTCCAGCCGCACGTGGTCACGGTGCTGGCCGACACTGCGGTGCGCGCCCGGGACCTGGACGAGGCGCAGGCACTGGAGGCCAAGCGGCGTGCCGAGGAGGCCCTCCAGAACCGCCAGTCGGAGTTCGAGGAAGCCAAGGCACTGGCCGATCTCGCCGAGGCCGCCGCACAGCTCAGGCTCCTGGAGAAGATCCGCAAACGCGGACTGAAATAGCCGCGGATTCTGGGTCCCACCTCTGCGCGTGACTTCCGAGGGATCGCCTCCGCTCTGTCCCATCGTTCTCGCCGCCGGGCAAGGCACGCGCATGCGCAGCCGTCTGCCCAAGGTCCTTCACACGCTGGCGGGGCGTCCCATGCTGGCCCATGTGTTGCGCACGGCCGCCAGCCTCGATCCCCGGGAGATCCACGTGGTCTACGGCTTCGGCGGCGACGCCGTGCCGCGAGCGTTTCGAGACTGGCCCGGCCTGCGCTGGCACCGGCAGGCGCAGCAACTGGGCACAGGGCACGCACTCGCTCAGGCACTGCCAGCCTTGGACGAAGCGGCGCAAGTGCTGGTGCTCTACGGCGACGTGCCGCTCTTGCGCGCCGAAACCCTCACCCGTCTGCTCGCCGCCTGGCCACCGGGTGGCTTGGCGCTGCTGACGGCCGAGGTGGCGGATCCCCAGGGCTATGGACGCGTGCTGCGCGATGCCCACGGCCGGGTGGAACGCATCGTCGAGCATCGGGATGCCGGGCCCGAGATCCGCACCATCACGGAGGTCAACACGGGTATCCTGGTGGCGCGTGCCGCCGAACTGCGTCGCTGGGTCGACGCACTGCGGCCCGACAACGCCCAAAAGGAATACTATCTCACCGATTGCGTGGCCCTGGCACGTGCCCAAGGTCTGCCGGTGGAGGCCGTGCGCGTCCAGGACCCGGAAGAGGTCCTGGGGATCAATGACCGGATACAGCTCGCCCGCTGTGAGCGCGTGTTGCAGGCCCGGGCGGCGCAGGAGCTCATGCTCCAGGGGGTGACGGTTCGCGACCCCGCACGCCTGGAGGTGCGGGGAACGGTCACCGCGCAGCCGGACGTGGAGATCGATGTGGGCGTGTTGCTGGAAGGCACGGTGCAATTGGACGAAGGCGTGCGCGTGGGCGCGGGCTGTGTCCTGCGCGACGTGCACGTGGGCCCCGGCACCGAGATCCTCCCCTACAGCGTTCTGGAGGGCGCAAGCATTGGTGCTGCCTGCCGCATCGGCCCCTTCGCACGGATCCGACCCGGCACGGACTTGGCCGAAGCCGTGCACATAGGCAACTTCGTGGAGATCAAGAACGCCCGCATCGCCCCCGGCTCCAAGATCAACCACCTGAGCTACGTGGGCGACACGGACATGGGGGCCGGTGTCAACGTGGGCGCAGGGACCATCACCTGCAACTACGACGGGGCGCGGAAGCACCGAACGGTCATCGGTGACAATGTGTTCATCGGCTCCAACACGGCACTGGTAGCACCCTTGCGGGTGGCCTCCGGTGCCACCATCGGTGCCGGATCGGTGATCACCCGGGATGCACCCCCGGACGCACTGACCCTGGCTCGCGCACGCCAGACCACGGTTCCAGGCTGGCGCAGGCCGCGCAAAGACCGCGCATGATCCCGTGTGTCGGGCCGGGACCATGACGGGCGAGCCGCAGGAGGGTACCTGAACCGTGTGCGGTATCGTCGGGGCCGTCGCCGAGCGCAACGTCGTGCCCCTCCTCCTCGAAGGCCTGCGGCGGCTGGAGTATCGTGGCTATGACTCGGCAGGCCTCGCCGTGGTGGACGGCACCGGGCTGCACCGAGTGCGCACCGTGGGCAAGGTGGCCGAACTGGAACGGGCCCTGAATCACCATCCGCTCACGGCGCGCTTGGGTATCGCCCACACCCGCTGGGCCACGCACGGCAGGCCCAGCGAGCGCAACGCCCATCCTCACCTGGGTGGCGATACCATCGCCGTGGTACACAATGGAATCATCGAGAATCATGAGGCGCTTCGCGAGGGATTGCGCGCGGCCGGAGTGGAGTGTGCCTCCGACACGGACTCGGAGGTGGTCGCTCACTGGATC
>JALVEU010000171.1 GCA_027030565.1 Gammaproteobacteria bacterium
TCGGTCTCGAAAGACGATGTCACAGCGGCCCGAACCGCGTCGGTTTTTGCTAGCCTACCTCAAATGGGGACTGGAGCGTGGGAGACGGCGGTCGCCCCGGCGCCTGGCCGACTGGCCAGGCGGTGGGTCCTGATCCTGTGCATCGCATTGTTGGCGGTGGCAGCCGGGCTGGGGCTGGGGGAATGGGCCCGTGCCGCGGGGCTGTCGTGGTTTGTGGTCTATGGCGCCGCGCTCTCACCGCCGGTGCTGGCTTTGTGCTCCCTCGTGACCATGGCCCTGCGGGCCGAGCGTGAGTGCCGGCGCACGGAGCAGCGGCTGCGCCACATGCAGGCGGTGGTGGAGCAGAGTCCGAGTGCGGTGATCATCACCGATCGCACGGGCAGGATCGAGTACGTGAATCCGGCCTTCACCGAGAACACGGGCTATACGGCCCAAGAGGCGCTCGGACGCACCCCGGCCATCCTCAAGTCGGAACGCACGCCCACCGAGGTCTACCGGCAGATGTGGCACACCATCCGTGCCGGGCGCATCTGGCGCGGCGTGCTGCAGAATCGGCGCAAGGACGGCACGCTGTACTGGGACGCGCTGTCCATCGCGCCGTTGCGCGGCCGTGGCGGCGCGGTGGACCACTTCGTGGCGGTGCAGACCAACATCAGCGCGCAGATCGAGACCGAGGCCCAACTGAGCCAGGCGCGCAGCCTGCATCAGGCCGTGGTGAATGCGGCGGCCGAGGGTATCGTCACCTTCGATGCCGAACACAGGATCACCAGCATGAATCCGGCCGCGTTGTCCATGTTCGCAAGGCGGGAAGATGCGTTTCCTGCGTTGCGGATCGAGGACCTGTTCGACGCGGACTCGCTCCAGGCCGCGGGTTGGGGGCGTTGGCTGCAGGACTCGGCGGAAGGTGTGTTGAACGCCGAAGTGGAAGCGATACGCGGCGACGGCAAGCGCTTTCCCGCCGAGCTGACGGTGAGCCGGTTCGTCCTGGGTGAGGGACGGTCCTTCGTGGCCATGGTGCGGGACATCACCACACGCAAGCGCATGGAGGCCGAGTTGCGCAAGGAGCGCAACTTCGTCTCTGCCGTGCTCATGACCTCGGGGGCGCTGATCGTGGTGCTGGACCGCGGCGGGCGGATCCGGCGCTTCAATCGGGCCTGCGAACGGACCACGGGATTTTCTGCACCCGAGGTGCAGGGAAAGGTGTTCTGGGAATTGTTTCTCGACGGGCACGAGCGCGAGGCCATCCGGGCCGCGGTGACCGAGGCGACGATCCGCAACTTTCCCTGCGAGTTCGAGACCTACTGCCGGACGCGGCAGGGAGAGCGGCGGCTGGTGAGCTGGCATGGGACGGCCATGGGCGCCGAGGAAGGGCGGGTGGATTTCGTGGTCCTGACCGGAATGGACGTGACCGAGAAACGCCGTGCCGAGGAGCAGGCCCGGATCCAGGCTGCGCTGCTGAGCCACATGGACCGCCTGAGTCTCGTAGGCGAGATGGCCGCGACCCTGGCCCACGAGCTCAACCAGCCTCTCACGTCGATCTATGCCTACGCCACCGCCTGCCAGCGCCTACTGAAGGAGGGCCGCTCTGAGGATCCCCGCTTCGGGGAGGCCTTGGAGGACATCGCCCGCATGGCGCAGCACGCGGGGGACATCATCCGGCGCATTCGCGACTTTCTCCGCCGCAAGGGGCCCGAGCGGCGCGAAATCGTGATCGGCGATGTGGTCGAGCAGGCGCTGGAAATCATCAGGCCTCTGGCACGGCGTCACGGGGTCGGGGTCGAAGTGGCGCTGCCCAGCGAGCCGGTGCACGTATGGGCCGATGCGGTGCAGCTGCAGCAGGTGCTGGTGAACCTCATGCGCAACGCCGTGGAGGCCATGATGCAGGTGCGGGGCGAGCGGGTCATGAGCGTGGTGGTATCCGTGGACACCGAGCGCGAAGAGCTGCTGGTGACCATACGGGATACAGGGCCGGGGCTAAAGGAGGAGGACGTGGATCGTGTGCTGGCTCCCTTCTATACCGACAAGGAGGAGGGATTGGGCATGGGCCTGGCGATCAGCCGTTCGATCATCGAGAGCCACGGAGGGCGTTTGTGGGCCGAGGCCAGCCCTGAGGGTGGTGTATTCCGTTTCGCCCTGCCTCTGAACGGAACCCAGTCCGGCTCGACGGATGGAGGAGCGTGCAAGTCATGACTGAGCCTGCAGCGACTCCTGTGGTCCATGTGGTGGACGACGATCCCGGCGTGCGGCGCGCGCTTTCCCTGCTCCTGGAATCCAATGGTCTGGATGTGCACGGCCACGACTCGGCCGAGGCCTTCCTGGCGTCCTACGACCCCGCCCGGCCCGGGTGTCTGGTTCTGGACGTGCGCATGCCTGCCATGAGCGGCCTGGAGCTGCAGCACGAGCTCAAGAGGCGTGAGATCACCATACCCATCATCTTTCTCACCGGACATGGGGATGTCCCCATGGCGGCACAGGCGTTCCGCGCCGGGGCGGTGGACTTCCTGGAGAAGCCCTTCGAGGCGGAGCAGCTGTTGGCACGCATCGACGACGCGGTGAAACGGGATCTGCGCAACCGCGAGAAGGCGATTCAGAAACGTCAGGCACGCGCCTGTTACGAGCGCCTGACACCACGGGAGCGGGAAGTCATGGCCCTGGTGGTCGAAGGCAAGTCCAACAAGGAGATCGCGCGCCTGCTGGACGTGAGCCATCGCACCATCGACGTTCATCGGGCACGTGTCATGGAGAAGATGCGCGTGCGCACTCTGCCGCAGCTGGTGGACAAGGCGGTCCTCTGCGGCCTCCACGACCCTGCCTGAGGCACATGCACGGCGTTTTACGGGAATCTACGTAGGCAATCGCGCCAATTCCCAGGTCCGGAGCCAGTCGCGAGTATATGGCTTGGGCCGTTCAAGGCCGGTTTTCCAATAAACATGATTCAGTGCACCAAGGAGAGCTTCCATGCCCACCACCGCCGGATCCAAGCAGCCTGTCCGGAGCAAACGCGCTGGTACGTCGAAGCGTGCAGCCGGCAAACGTCCCAACGCCAAGACCCGCAAGCGCGAGCAGCAGGGCGTTGCGGTG
>JALVEU010000172.1 GCA_027030565.1 Gammaproteobacteria bacterium
AGACGGGCGGTCATCCAGCATTGGCATCGTGCTTGCTAGTTCTGATGGCAAACAGACGCCTTCGCGACCATGACCGTACGAGGAGCAACGACCATGAGCATCGATGTCCAGCCGCACAGGGATCTGACCGCCCTCCTGGGCGGGGTGCCGCAGAACGGGCCCAGAGGGCTGGAGGCCCCGCGTTCAGAGCGGGCCTCCGCCGTCGGCGACACGGAACGGGCGGGATTCAGGATTCCGGACGTCTTCATCCAGCTTCTGGAGGAACTCCTGCAGCGTGCCGCCCAGGGCGGTGGGTGTGCCTGCCAGGCGCCGCAGGGGCCGCGGCAGGAACCTCCGGCCACCGATCCGGCACCGCCGCAACCGGGCGATCGTCCGGCCACCACCACCGCCCCTCGTGTCGAGCTTCCGGAAGGGCTGGAGACCGGCGACGCCCCCTCCGGGCGCCTTCGCGTGTATCGCGCACCCGACGCCACGCTGCCCTGGGACGGACTGGCCGCCCAGCGGGCGGTGCCCCAGTACTGGGAGGCGGCGATGGTGCCCGATGCCCGCGGCCTGATCGGCGGCCAGGTGGCCCCAGGGCTGGAGGGCTGGTACGAGCTCGTGGCCGCAGGTGAAGACCACAACTATCACGGCTATCGGGACTATCTGGAGCAGAACTACCCCGGGGGTTACGAGGCCTGGCAGTCGGCCTTCGACGCCTATCGACGGGTCGCCCTCAACGGCGAGGAGCTCGAATTCGCCATCACCGACACCAGCGGACTGCGCAACGGCATGAGCCGGATGGCCTGAGGGGCGCTCCGGACGGGCTCAACCCGGCGGGTCTTCGGGGCGATGGAGGTCCGAAACTCCGGCAAGCCATTGGAGATGGCTGCGTTCCAGCAGGCCCCAGACGAGCACCGGGGTCAAGGGGGCGAACAGGAGCAGGCCGATCCGGGCTGCGAACTGCACCGCCTCGGTGAGCCCCGGCGGCAGGACCGCCGGATCGTATTCGAGCAGCGTGCGCAGGATCGCGAAGTACAGTCCCCAGGCGATGAAGGGCTGTAACAGCATCAGTCCGATCGCGAGGCTCGCCCAGCGGCGGGGCGCGGGCGTGGCCAGTACCAGCGCGGCCAGCAGCACCAGTCCATAGCCATAGGCCAGGGGATCGAAGGTGAATCCGTAGTGGCCCTCACCCGCGGACAGCCGCGTGTAGACCTGCAGTGCGCCGTCGGCCCAGTACAGGGCCGCGATGAGGTCCGGAGTGGTGAGCCCCAGGGCCGCGCGCGTCATCAGCACGGCCGGAGCCAGTAGCACCGGGGCGGCCAGAAACCAGACCCCGTAGCAGAGGGGCAACCACAACAGCACCCGCAGGAGGAATCGGCCCAGGCGTCTGTGCGTGTCGGCGCCCTTCATCCGGTATGGCGGGCGGGGCGGGGCAGGAGACGGAGCCAGACGAGAAACACCATCAGGGCGTCCAGCACGATGAGTGCCGGCCACACGTATAGGTGGGCCCAATCGAACACGGCGCCGCTCCACTGCCCCAGATAGAACAGGGTGAGGATCCGCGCCAGGTTGGCCAGCTGGACGAGCACGGCCCCGGCGGCGAATCCGACCAGACGGTGGCGCCAAGGGGCAGGGAAGGCGAGCATGGCGGCGAGCAGCATCAGCGTCGGCTCCACACCATTGCAGCCGGCCTCGATGCGCACCGCGAATCCACTCGAGGCGCTCACGATCCGGTCGCCGGAGGCGATGACGTCCGGGTCCAGCACGCCGGCCAGGTCGACTGCGACCCGCGCCACCGTGGCGGTCCAGGGCTGCACCAGCCGCTCGTGGACGGCCGGCACCAGGGTGAGCCCCAGGAGCAAGGTCAGCAGGAACGTGAACCGCCCCAGGAATCGGCCCATGCGGCGTGTGCGGTCAGGGCGGTGCTGCGGCGGCGGGCGGATGATGCGGATTGACCACGGTCTGCCGGGCGCTGAAGGCCTGGGCGTGGATCACCGAGTAGCTGACCACCCCGTTGAGCGGGGTTCCGGGGTCGGGCGTGGTCCATTCGATGAAGCCATTGACGAACCCGGCAGGCGTACCAGGGATGGACGCCGGGTCGATCACGTTCTGCTCCGTGTTGGGCAGGGTGAAGTTGACTGAGCGCCGGTTCTCCTCATCGTCGTAGAGGTTGACGGTATAAGTGCCGTCGATGTCGTTGGCCGACCAGATCACGATCCCGGTGCTGTCGCCGGCAGCGGTGGCATAGCGCATCAGCAGCGTATCGCCGATGGGCGCTCCGGCGCTCAGATTGCCGATGGTGCCTGCGTCCATGCGAGTGAGATCGGGCACACCCGCCCCGGCGTTGTAGTCGGCATAGGCGATGGGCCACACCGGGAGATAGGCCACGTCGGCATCGGCCGCGGTCACGTGGAAGGCCTCGCCGGCCAGACAGGGCACGTCGGCCGGGGTCAGTGCGCCGTCGAGATCGGTGTCCGCCGTGAACACCAGGTAACCGGTACGCCCCTCCAGGCCCAGGCCCGATTCGGCCGCCCAAACGAACGGATAGACGTCCTTCTCGCTCATCTGGAAGCGCCCATCGGTGACGTGATTGGAATTCTCGTCGAAGAAGGTCCAGTACACGTCGAAGGGAAATCCGTCGGCCGTGCAGCCGTGACCCACCAACCCAACGGCGGTGGTGTCCCCGACCCCGGCGTGGCGGGCGCCCGGAACGAGCAGGCCGTGGTCGTAGATGCCCATGGTGTAGGCCAGTGCCGCCCCCGTGGAGAACAGGCCCATGCAGGCCAGTGCGAGCTTCGTTCTGTCCATCCGTCCGATGGCGCCCCCCTTTCCGCACAAGTCAAAAATCCCCCAGCAGGAAGCATGACATCCGTCGTGCGCATCTGGCAAGACGCGTAGATCGATGGTACAAAAGCGAGGGCGGACGGCGTGTTGCCCGCGCCGTCGGTCCTGCAAAAGCGGCCGCTGGGGTTGCAGGGGGGCAGCGCCGCGAACTTGGAATTGCTTGACTGTCAGGGACCCGAGTCGAACGGCGTTTCGTCCGGGGGTGCGATCAGAACAACGACGATCCAGGGGGACTCACCGGATGGCGCC
>JALVEU010000173.1 GCA_027030565.1 Gammaproteobacteria bacterium
CTACCTACCCTTCGCGCTGGCGCGCAAATACCCGAACGCGCCGCGCCAGTGGGCCTGGCAGTACGTGTTTCCGGCGAGCAAACGCAGCATAGACCCCTATAGTGGAGTGGAACGTAGACACCACCTGGACGAGACCGCCGTGCAGAAGGCCGTCAAGCGGGCCGTGCGCCTTGCGGGCATCGAGAAGCCGGCGTCTTGCCACACACTTCGGCATTCCTTTGCGACGCACCTGCTGGAATCGGGTGCGGACATTCGCACGGTCCAGGAGCAGCTCGGTCACAAGGACCTGCGCACCACCCAGATTTATACCCATGTGGTCGGACGTGGAGGGCATGCCGTGGTCAGTCCATTGGATGGAGTCTTGGGGATGAGGGAGGCGGACCTCACAGGAAGATCGTATCCATGCCATTGAGTGCGGGTGTTCCGGCCTATTCAGGCGGTCGCTACGGCACCCTCCAAACCAATCCCTCGCTCAGGAAGCGGGGCTTTGGCAGTCGGGCCGGCGCAGTGGGTTCGATGGTGGACCGTGCCTCGGGCCCGATGCATCGGTCGAGTGCCCGCAGAACCCTTGTCTGCCAACGGCCATCATTCACTGCAGGCTCTGGAAGCGTTGGGTCGCGCATTGAGTAGACGCCGGCGGTCGCGCCAGTCGGGCAGGCAGCGATCCATCCAGGCGTAGAACCGCGCGTTGTGGAGGCGTTCGTGCAGGTGGACCATCTCGTGCACGACGACGTATTCGAGGCACTCCGGGGGCTTGGTTGCGAGCTGCAGGTTCAGCCAGATGCGACGTGCGCGGATGTTGCAAGTACCCCAGCGCGTCTTCATCCTGCGGATGCGCCATTCAGCCACCTGCACGCCGAGCCGGGGCTCCCAGTGGGCGATGAGTACGGGGATACGCTCGGCCAGCTGCCGGCGGTACCAGTCTTCCAGCAGGCGTATACGGCAGGCCCTGGAGCTGCCGTGGCGGACGTGGAGAGTGAGCGTCCCGTCCTGAAGGATCACCCGGTGCGGCGTCCTGCCTTCGACGATACGAAGGATGCAACGGCGGCCGAAGACGTGATGGGTCTCTCCGGAGACCATTGCCTTCGGTGCGGGCGGCGGCTGTGACTGCAGCCGCGCTTGCTGCCGTCGAATCCAGTCGGCGCGCACCGCCACGGCCTGTCGCACCGAGGCCTCATCCAACCACACGGGTGCCGAGACCCGCACCCGGCCATCGGGAGGATACACGCGGACATGGAGGTGTCGGATCGGCTTACGCACGATCTCGATCTGAAGGCCGCAGATTTCGAGGGTTTGCCCGCCCACCGTCATCCCACCAGTGCATGCCAGGCGTCGATCACCTGTTGTGGGGGGATCGCGGCGACCGGGCCGCGTTCGCCGGGGGCGATGACGGCCTGGTGGCGGGCGGCCAGAGGCAGGTAGCGGCAATAGAAGGCCGGGAGGTTGACGTAGAGCGCCAAGGTGGGCACGTCGAAGGCCGAGGCGATGTGCACCAGGGCCGTGTCGGGCGTGACCAGGGCCCGGGCGCGGCGCACGAATGCCGCAGCATCCTGGATGGAAGGTGTCGGCGCGGGGACGACCTGCGGGAAACGATCGAGGATCGCTCGAGCGGTCGGGGTCTCGCACGGCATGTGGACCAGCACGACGGGGCCCGCCGTGGGTGCGACCTGCTCGAACCACGCCAGCCAGCGCTCGGTGGGCCACAGGCGGTCTTCGTGGCCACCCGAGAGGTTCACCAGGGTGTAGGAACGGAGCCCTTGGTCCTCCAGGAACCGCCCGACGCGCGCCTCGGCCGCGTCAGGCTGCCCCAGGACGGGGCGCCGGCCCACGGGCTCGATGCCCAGGGGCTTGAGGCAGCGCAGCGCACGGTCCACGGCGTGAGGGCCTGGATCCTCCCAGAAGGCGGGAATCGCATGCGTGAACGCCGGGCGCCGGATGCCCGTATTGCAGCCGACCCGCAGCGGGGCGCCGCCCATGCGCGCCAGCCAGTGGCTGGTGGAGGACGGATCGTCGGTGGGATCGATCCACGCGTCGAAGCCTTCGCGCCGCAGCCTGCGGATCAGGCCCGGCAGGGCCCAGGGGCGCTTCTTGTCGAAGACCCACAGCCGGTGCACGTGGGGATGGGCACCGAGGACGGCGTGGTTGTCGCGGCCAGCCAGCACATGCACCTCACAGCCCGCCCGGTACAAGGCACGCAGCACGGGTGTCGCGAGGACCAGGTCCCCGATGTGGGTCACCCGGGCGAGCAGGACCTTCATCACCGATTCCCCGGCCCCTTGTGGTGAGGCCCTACGGGGCCCGGGGCGATCCTCACCCGTCGAGACCCTTCCGCAGCCCCAAGTGCTCCCGCGCGTAGGCCTCCATCCGGCTCCAGGTCGTGTGCAGTGTGTCGGTGAAGGCCCTGGCGCTGCGCAGCGCCGCGGCCATCTCCTCGGGATCGATCATGTAGTCGTGCACCAGTCGATCGCGCAGCAGCCGCATGGCGATCCAGGCGTCGGGATCGTCGAGCCATCCCAGGCGGGCGGCGCGGTTGAGATTGTCCACAGCAGTGCCCGGCACCTCGCCGCTGGCCCGCAGCAGAGTGGGCAGGAGCTTGTCCATGACGGTGTCCTGCATCCGGCCGAACTTGGCGCCGAAGGACTCCAGCCGGTCGACCCCCGTGGGGTCGGCGGTCAGTCGCCGCACCCACTCGGCATCGATGGTCGTCGCACCATCGAACAGCCGGTCCCGCACCGCCCGCAGATGCCGATCTTCCCGCGACACGAGGACCATGAGCTGCGCGAGACGCCGGCGCAGGTCGCCAGGGGTCACAGCAGCACCCCGGTGCGGTGCGCCTCGCGATCGATGGGGCGCAGGGGTTGGCCGCGGCGGTGGGTCACGATGTCGATGCGCTGGGGTCCGAGACGGCGCTGCAACAGGGCATACAGGCGCATCTCGGCCTCGAGGGCCTGCTCCGGCGGGAGGTCGGTCTCGATGTGCAGGTCGATGTCACCACCCCGCTGCGCCGGATCTACACGCGATCCGAATAGACGCACCACCGCCGCAGGGCCGAAGGCCTCCCGGACCGCCTGACG
>JALVEU010000174.1 GCA_027030565.1 Gammaproteobacteria bacterium
GGCCCGCAGGTTGGCCCAGGCTGCGCGCAGTACGGCCATGGGGTCCAGGCCATGGTGGGTGTAGAAATGGCGGTCCTCCACCACCAGCAGGGCCTGGATCAGCAGCTCGGGCACGTCCGCCAGGCGCACCAGGATGCGGTCCTCACGGGAGGCCGGATAGATGCTCGCGATGGGCACGGGCTCCACACGCACCAGTTCCAGAGCCCGTCCGGTGAGGGCCTCACGCAGGCGGACGACCCGCCCATCGGCGAAGTCCACGCGGGCCAGGAGCTCGGGAGCGGTGTCGGCCGGGAACGGGAATCCGCGGGTGTACAGATACACCGTGTCGCCGGCTCGTCGATACTCACCGGGCTCGCGCACCCGTGCCACCTTCCGGTAACGGAGCAGCCGCAGGGTCTCCACCAGGTGCTCGGGGCGCAGCCAGGCGCCCGGCTCGATCACCAGGGGTCGTGCGAAGACGCGGGCCGGAACGGCCCAGCGCTGGCCCTCGAAGCGGTCCCGGATCTGGACGTCCAGCCAGACCAGCCAGGTCAGTCCGGCGCCCAATCCCACGAGCAGCAGCGCCAGCAACGGCGCCCGCACACGGGCCCAGAGGCTGCGGCCACGGCTGCCCGCGGCGTTCCTGCGCATGACCGAGCGTTTTCTGCGGCGCGATGAGGGCGGGGAGGTCTTCGCCATGGCTTGCGAGAGAAAAGCGCCCATTCTACAGTCCCGGACCAGCTTGCATATTCGGAGGGCGCGCGAACGTGAGCCATCCCCCGTTGGTCGCCGGACTGCTCCGGCCCGAGGCGTACCCACACCCTGTGCACAGGGTACGTCTCATCGAGACCCATATTTCCTATGTCTTTCTCACCGGTCGCTTCGCCTACAAGGTCAAGAAACCCGTGGAGCTGGGCTTCCTCGACTATCGCGAGCTGGGGGCGCGCAAACGCTTCTGCGAGGAGGAACTGCGGCTCAACCGAAGGCTCGCGCCGCGCCTCTATCTAGAGGTGGTGCCGATCACCGGAACGCAGCAGTCGCCGCGTGTCGGCGGCGAGGGCCCGGCCATCGAGTATGCCGTGAAGATGCGCGAATTCGACCAGCACGACCTGCTCCCCGAGCACCTGGACCGTGGCGACCTGGGGCCGGAGTTCTGGATGCGGCTCGCCCGGCAGGTCGCCGCGTTCCACGAGCGGATCGACCGAGCCGCACCGGACGATCCCTGGGGTGCCCCCGATTCGGTTTACCAAGCCATGCGCGACAATTTCGCCGCGGTGCGCCAATTCCTGGCACCGGCGCCGGAGCCGCCCGAACTGGGCACGGTGGAGGCATGGACCGCCGAGCGTTACGAGGCCCTCAAACCCTTGCTGGAACAGCGCCGGAAAGGTGGGTTCATCCGCGAATGCCACGGTGACATGCACCTGGGCAACATGGCCCTGATCGACGGTGAGCTCGCCATCTTCGACGGCATCGAATTCAATCCGGCGTTCCGCTGGATCGACATCCAGTCCGAACTGGCCTTCCTGCTCATGGACCTGGATGACCGCCACGCCGGTGCGGCGGGCCCCATCGTGCTCAATACCTGGCTCCAGGCCACCGGCGATTATGCGGGGCTCGCAGTGCTGCGCTTCTATCAGACGTATCGCGCCATGGTGCGGGCCAAGGTCGAGGCCATCCGCTCGAGCCAGGAGGGTCTGAGCAGCGACCAGCGGGCCGGCCACCGGGAGCGCTGCCACGCCTATGTGAGGCTGGCCGCGGGGTATACCGAACAGCCGCGGCGCTTCCTGGCGATCACGTCCGGCGTCTCGGGCAGCGGTAAGTCCCGCGTGGCCGATCACTTGTCGCGTCTGAGCGGGGCCATCTGGCTGCGTTCCGACGTAGAGCGCAAGCGGCTCTTTGGCCTTGCCCCCCTGGAACGGGCCGAGGCTCCCCCCGGTCACGGCATCTATACCCCCCAGGCGAGCGAGAAGACGTACGCGGTGCTCGCCAACCTGGCCGCCACCGTACTGGAGGCCGGCTTCCCGGTGGTGGTGGACGCCACGTTTCTGGATCCAGCGCAGCGTACCGCCTTCCGTGAGTTGGGGGGGCACTTCGGGGTTCCGTTCCGCATCCTCTGGCTGGAGTGCGACCCACAGGTCTTGCATGAGCGGGTGCAGGGCCGTGCCCGGACCGGTGCCGACCCTTCCGATGCCACCGAAGCGGTGTTGGAGCGCCAGCTCGCCCGCCGCACACCACCCGGGGTAGAGGAACGCCCCTCGGTGCTGGAGATGGACAGTACCCGGACACCACCCGAGGTCCTTGCCCGGCAGGCCGCAAACGCACTCGGTGTCCGCGAGCGCCGCTGAAATCGCCGGTCCGATGGGTATATGATGAGCCGGCCGCGTGGTCCGAAGACGGGTGAACCGCCCGTTCGGCGCGCGAAAGCTGCAGTGACCAACCGATGGAGGAACCCGATGTCCACGAAGACCGCCGCCGTGTGCGGTGCCCTGATCCTGTTCGCCGGAGCCGGCGCGGCACTAGCCGATGCGACGCTCACCTACCAATCGCCTCGAACCGGCTCCAGTACGGTGATGATCCACAACGGCATGGTACGGATGACCACCCCTCAGCCGGGCGGCGGGGGAAGCTCGGTGTCCATCTTCGACAGCCACAAGGGCCGTTTCATCGTGCTCGACGAGGCGCGGCGTAGCTACATCGCCATGGACAAGGCCACGATCAGCGAGCAGGCCAAGCGCATGAAAGAGATGCAGGCACAGATGATGGCCCAGATGCGTGAGCGCATGAAGGACATGCCTGCGGAACAGCGCCAGATGATGGAACAGCAGATGGCACAGTTCGAAGAAGGCCGCAGCCGCCCGATGCCCAAGGTGGAGATCCGCAAGACCGGCAAAACCGAGGTGGTCAACGGGTTCCGCTGCACCGTGTATCAGTCGTACATCGACGGCAAACCGGCCAGCGAGGCCTGTGTCGCCGATCCCAAGAGCCTCGGCCTGAGCCCCCAGGACTACCAGGCCATCAAGGACATGTTCGCGTTCATGGCCGACATGGCTCAGACCGTCAGCGGGTCACAGGGGCGCACGCCCCAGGGGTTCGAGGAGGTCCCCGGCCTGCCGGTGCGCACCCGCGCCCCCGGCGGCGAGACGATGGAGCTCAAACGTGTGGAGACGCGACCACTGGACGACCAGTTGTTCCGGATCCCGGCCGGATACCAAAAGGCCCAGCCCATGCAGGGCTTCGGTCCCGGCCAGGGGCCACGGCGCTGACCCCGCCGCCCCCGCACCTCGTCGGTGCGGGGGCATCCGACCTGGGACCGAGCCCCTTATCCCACAGGGGTGCCGGGTTCCGTGCATCTACGCCGGTCGCAGCAGACAGACCGCGTGGGCGGCGATCCCCTCTTCGCGGCCCGCATAGCCGAGCCCCTCGGTGGTGGTCGCCTTGACATTCACCCGACCCATGTCGATCCCCAGATCGGCGGCCAGATTCGCACGCATGGCCTGGAGATGGGCCTGAAGCCGGGGCCGCTGGGCGATCACGGTGCAGTCGACGTTCACGGGGGCCAGGCTGCGCTGGGTCCTGAGCAGTTCCACCACGTGCCGAAGCAAGATGCGGCTGTCGGCATCGGCATAACGGGCGTCGGTGTCCGGGAAATGCCCACCGATGTCCCCCAGTGCGGCCGCACCCAGCAAGGCGTCGCACAACGCATGCACCAGCACGTCCCCGTCGGAGTGGGCGATCAGGCCTCGGGTGTGGGCGATGCGTACACCCCCCAGCACCACATGGTCGCCTGGTCCGAAACGATGGACGTCGAACCCGTGTCCGATGCGCAGATCCATCACCCGTATCCCCGTTGCCTGTGGAGAAAGAATTCCGCCAGCGCGAGATCCTCCGGACGAGTGATCTTGATGTTGTCGCCCCGGCCCTCGATGAGTAGCGGCCGGTGGCCCGCGTACTCCATGGCCGAGGCCTCGTCGGTGACCACGAGATTGCGTCCCAGTGCCTCACGCAAGGCCTCTCGAAGGGGACCGAGTCGGAACATCTGTGGTGTGAGGGCGTGCCATAGCCTGGAGCGGTCCACCGTCTCCAGGATGTGTCCCCCCGCATCGTCCCGCTTCAGCGTGTCACGCACAGGAACGGCCAGGATCCCGCCGGAGACCGATGTGCGGGCGCGAGCCACCAGTCGCTCGAGGTCCTCCAGCGTGAGGCAAGGCCTGGCCGCATCGTGAACCAGCACCCAGTCGGCCGGGCCAGCGATCTCGGCCAGCAGCTCCAAGGCGTTCAATACCGAGTGGCAGCGTTCCGCCCCCCCGGGGGCACGATGCACGCGCTCCGAATCGGCCAGATTCAGCTCCCTCCAGTAAGGGTCGTCGCGACCCACCGCCACCACCACGGCCTGAATGGGCGGAAACGCAAGCAGCCGCCGCAGCGTGTGCTCGATCACCGTAGCCCCGCACAGCGGCAGATACTGCTTGGGCCGGTCGGCCCCCATCCTGCGTCCGACTCCAGCCGCGGGCACCACGGCCCATAGCCGGTCCTTCCGGGTCATGACGTCAGGATCCGTACCGGCGTACCCGGCCGCAGACCCAAGGTCTGCGCAGCGTTGCCCTCCCGAACCGCGATCTCCACCAATCCACTGGCATTCTCGTACCAGAACGGCTGACCGGGTCGAACCGCGCAGAACGTCCGCGCCCAGGACAGCCGCCTCCCCCCAACCTCCAACCGGGCGCTGCGGTCCAGGCGGGTGACGCGGATCCCGGTCATGGCGTTCCCATAGCGATCCACATAGGCAACCGCCTCCAGATCGTCCGGGAGTGCGCGCAGGCGGCGCTGGTCCACCTCCGCCGGCTCCGCACCCCGCCACTCGCCGCGCGCGATGCTCGCCGCCACCGGGGCGAACACGTCGCGCCCGTGGAAGCTCGCCGGGACCTGAGGCCCCGGAGGTGGCAGCCGCCACAGACGGGCATCCGGGGAACGCTTCAGGACCACGTCGAACAGACCGTTTCCCGGCCCCACGAACCGAAACCGCCCTGTGTCGACCACCACTGCGGGCCGGTCACCCCCGACGCCCGGATCGACCACACAGAGAAAGACGGTACCGGCCGGAAACGGCCGGATGAAGGCCGGCAACAGGTAGGCTGCACTGTTCACCGCGAAAGGCGGCAGATCCGACATGAGGTCGACCACGGGAACCTCGGGGGCCAGGGTCTTCAGCACAGCATGGACCTGCCCCAGGTAGGGACCCTCGACCCCAAAATCCGTGAACAGCGCAATCACCGCAGTCCGGCCCAAATACGAAGGGCCGGTGCCCCGGCCCTTCGCTCAAGCATCTCTTCGGCTGCCGTCCTCACTCGTTCTCAGTGACGCCCTCCACGGGGCGGTCCACCAGCTCCACATAGGCCATGGGGGCGTTGTCGCCCGGCCGGTAGCCACACTTGAGGATTCGCAGGTAACCACCCGGGCGCTCCCGGTAACGGGGCCCCAGCTCCGTGAACAGCTTGCCCACGGCCCGCTTGTCGCGCAACCGCGCGAAGGCCAGCCGACGCCGGGCCACGCTGTCCTCCTTGGCCAGGGTGATCAGGGGCTCCGCTACCCGGCGCAGCTCCTTGGCCTTGGGCAGGGTCGTCTTGATCAGCTCTTCCCGGAACAGGGAAACCGCCATGTTGCGAAACATCGCTTCGCGATGCTTCGTGGTGCGGTTCAGCTTCCTTCCTGCGTAGCGATGACGCATGACTCAGGTCTCCTGCAAGCACGTGTTGCGGCCGTTCGGCTCAGCCCTTGTTGAGCTCCGGCGGCGGCCAGTTCTCCAGTTTCATACCCAGCGACAGCCCGTGTTGGCCGAGCACGTCCTTGATTTCGGTGAGCGACTTCTTGCCCAGATTGGGGGTCTTGAGCAGCTCCACCTCGGTCTTCTGGATCAGGTCACCGATGTAGTGGATGTTTTCGGCCTTCAGGCAGTTGGCCGAACGTACGGTCAACTCCAGATCGTCCACCGGGCGCAACAGGATGGGATCGATCTCAGCGGCCTTTCGCTGGGGCTTCTCGTGCTCTTCGCCCTCGAGCTCCACCAGCACGGAGAGCTGCTGCTGGAGGATGCGCGCCGCCTCCCGTACCGTCTCCTCCGGGTCCACCGTGCCATTGGTCTCCAGGGTCAGGATCAGCCGGTCCAGATCGGTGCGCTGTTCCACACGGGCGCTCTCCACCGCGTAGGCCACGCGGCGGATGGGACTGAAGCTGGCGTCCAGCACCAGATTGCCGATGTTGCGATACTCCTGCTGCCTGCGCACCGAGGCGGGCTGATAACCCCGTCCCATCTCCACCTTCATGCGCATGTTGAGCTGCGCGCCCTCGGTGAGCGTGGCGATGTGATGCTCGGGATTGACGATCTCGATATCGGCCTCGGCCTGGATGTCCGCGCCGGTCACCACCCCGGGGCCCTGCTTGTTGATCTGCAGAAAGCCCTCGGCCTTGTCATTCATGCGAATGGCCAGCCCCTTGAGATTGAGCAGGATCTCGACCACGTCCTCCTTGACACCCTCGATGGCCGTGTACTCGTGGAGCACACCCTCGATCTCGGCCTCCACGACAGCCGCTCCCGGGATGGAGGAGAGGAGAATGCGCCGCAGGGCATTGCCCAGGGTATAGCCGTAGCCCCGCTCCAGGGGTTCGAGGACGATGCGAGCCTCCGTGGGGACCTCGCTCTGCACCTCCACCACCGTCGGCCTCAGCAATTCGTTCAACATGCCCATTTCTCGTCTCCGTATCGATGTGGCCGAACGAGGGTCCGGCCGACCTGCAAAGGGACCCAGGCTGAAGGAGGAAAGTTCCCGGTGAGGGCCTACTTGGAGTACAGCTCCACGACCAACGACTCGTTGATCTCTGCAGGAAGATCCGCGCGTTCCGGGACATTCTTGAACACACCCTTGAGCTCCTTGGGATCCACCTCCAGCCAGTCGTCGAAGCCGAACTGCTCACGGATGCGCATCGCGTCCTGGATACGCAGCTGCTTCTTCGCCTTGTCACGAACCGCGATCTCGTCACCAGGCCTGACCTGGTACGAAGGGATGTTCACCACACGCCCGTTGACGAGCACCGCCTTGTGGGTCACCAGTTGGCGCGCTTCAGCCCGCGTGACGGCAAAACCCATCCGATAGACCACGTTGTCGAGCCGTCTCTCCAGAAGCTGCAGGAGGTTCTCGCCAGTGGAGCCCTTGCGCCGCGAGGCCTCCTTGAAATAGTTGCGGAACTGCCGCTCGAGCACGCCGTACATCCGGCGCAGCTTCTGTTTCTCACGAAGCTGCAATCCATAGTCCGTCACCCGCGCCCGACGATCCCCGTGCTGGCCCGGTGGGCGATCCATCTTGCACTTGGAGTCCAGGGGCCGGACCGGGCTCTTGAGCATCAGGTCCGTGCCCTCACGCCGGCTCAGCTTACACTTGGGTCCCAGATACCTAGCCATGAAAATACTCTCTCCCGATGCGTTCAGACGCGCCGCCGCTTGGGAGGCCGGCAGCCGTTGTGCGGAATGGGGGTCACGTCATTGATGGCCGTGATCTGAAAGCCGACGGCGTTCAACGCACGAATGGCCGATTCCCTACCCGGACCGGGTCCCTTGACGTTCACCTCCAGGGTCTTCATGCCGAACTCCAGTGCCGCCGTGCCGGCCCGCTCCGCCGCCACCTGCGCGGCGAATGGCGTGCTCTTGCGCGAGCCGCGGAACCCGGAGCCGCCGGCTGTGGCCCAGCACAAGGTGTTCCCCTGCCGGTCGGTGATCGTCACGATGGTGTTGTTGAACGAGGCGTGGATGTGCGCCACGCCATCGGTCACGGTCTTCCTGATCTTCTTGCGCGAACGCGCGGGTGCTTTAGCCATGAGCCTCTACCGTAAGAAAACGGGTCACTTGCGAATGGGCCGACGTGGGCCCTTGCGGGTTCGGGCGTTGGTGCGCGTGCGCTGTCCCCGCACGGGCAGGCCCCGGCGGTGGCGCAGCCCCCGGTAACAGCCCAGATCCATGAGCCGCTTGATGTTCATGTTGACTTCGCGGCGCAGGTCGCCCTCCACCGTGTATTTGGCGGTGACCGCGCGCAGTCGGTCCACCTGCTCCTCCGTGAGGTCGCGAACCCGCACGTCCATGGGAACACCCGCCTCTTCGCAGATCTTGCGGGAGCGTGTGCGTCCGATCCCATAGATGGACTGAAGGGCGATCCACGTGTGTTTCCTGTCGGGAACGTTGATCCCGGCGATACGTGCCATCTGTGCCTACTCCTCGGTTGGTCCTGCGTCCGTCACCCCTGGCGTTGCTTGTGCCGCGGATCCTTGCAGATCACGCGAACCACGCCGTGTCTGCGGATGATCTTGCAGTCACGACAGATCTTCTTCACCGATGCACGCACCTTCATCTTTCTATCCTCTATCGAATCGTTCGTGGCAGCCAGGCATTCAACGCACCACGCCACCACGACCGTAACTCTTGAGATTCGCCTTCTTCATGAGACCCTCGTACTGATGGGACATCAGATGGGCCTGCACTTGGGCCATGAAATCCATGACCACCACCACGATGATCAGCAACGACGTGCCCCCGAAGTAGAACGGCACGTTCCACATCAGGATGAGAAACTCGGGCAGCAGACATACCGCCGTGATGTAAATGGCGCCCACCGCCGTGAGTCGCGTGAGCACTGTATCCAGGTACCGCGCCGTTTGCTCTCCCGGCCGGATCCCGGGGATGAACGCACCGGAACGCTTCAGGTTATCCGCCGTCTCCCGGGAATCGAACACGATCGCGGTGTAAAAGAAACAGAAGAACACAATGGCCAGCGCGTACAGCAGGACGTACAGGGGCTGTCCGGGCGAGAGCATCCCCGCCACGTCCTGCAGCCAGCGCATGCCTTCGCCGTGACCGAGCCACTGCCCCAACGTGGAAGGGAACAAAATGATACTCGAAGCGAAAATGGGCGGGATCACCCCCGCCATGTTCAGCTTGAGTGGCAGGTGGGTGGATTGCGCCGCATACAACCTGCGCCCCTGCTGGCGCTTGGCATAGTTGACCGTGATCCGTCGTTGTCCCCGCTCCACGAATACCACGAAACCCGTGACCAACACCGCCAGACCGAACAGGAGGATCACCAACGCAGGCGACAGCTCCCCTGTACTCGCCAGTTCCAGGGTGCCACCCACCGCCGACGGCAGACCGGCTACGATACCCGCGAAGATGATCATTGAGATGCCATTGCCGATGCCGCGCTCGGTGATCTGTTCCCCCAGCCACATCAGGAACATGGTGCCGGTGACCAGGGTGACCGTCGCCGTGAAGATGAAACCCGGCCCGGTGGTCAGCGCCACGCCCTGATTCTGCAACGCGATGGAGACTCCGATCGCCTGGAACGTGGCCAACCCCACCGTCGCATATCGAGTGTACTGTGTGATCTTGCGCCGCCCCGACTCCCCCTCTTTTTTCAGCTCCTTGAGCGTGGGGATCACGGTCGTCATGAGCTGGAGGATGATGGAGGCCGAGATATACGGCATGACGCCCAGCGCGAACAGGCTTAGCCGCTCGAGAGCACCCCCCGAGAACATGTTGAACATGCCCAGGATCGTTCCCGACTGCTGGTCGAAGAATCGCGCCATCGCCTCGGGATCGATCCCGGGCACGGGGATGAACGTCCCGATGCGGTACACGATCAACGCAATGACCAAGAACAACAGCCGCCTGCGCAGCTCGGTGATCTTGGTCAGCCCACCGAACCCGGCGATGCCCGTGTCCGCTACGGCCATGGTGTCTCGCGCCGCCTCAGTCCGTCAGGACCTTGCCGCCGGCGGCCTCGATCGCCGCACGCGCGCCCCGGGTCACTTCCAAGCCCTGCACTGTCACCGCCTTGTCCAGGGTCCCAGACAGAATGATCTTCACCCGCTGGATGCGGCCGGTGATCAAACCGGCCTTACGCAGGGCGGCCATGTCGATCACCTCGGCATCCACGCGCGAAAGCTCGTGCAGCCGAATCTCATCCACCAACCGCCCCTTGCGGGAGCGGAACCCGATCTTGGGCAAGCGACGCTGCAACGGCATCTGGCCGCCCTCGAAACCCAGCTTGTGGAAACCGCCCGAACGGGACTTCTGGCCCTTGTGGCCACGCCCCCCGGTCTTCCCGACTCCGGAGCCTATGCCGCGACCCACGCGCCTGCGCGCCGGGCGACTGCCTGCAGCTGGCCGCAGGGTATTCAGCCTCACCACCTCACACCTCCTCGACCCGCAACAGGTACGCGATCTTGTTGATCATGCCCCGATTCTGAGGCGTGTCCGCCACCACGGTGCTGTGGTGCATGCGCCGCAGCCCCAATCCCCTCGCACAGGCCTTGTGGTTCTTCAGCCGCCCATTGAGACTGCGGACCAGGGTCACCTTGATCTGCTTGGCCATGCCGTCACTCCGTGATCTCTTCGACCCGCTTGCCACGCTTGGCGGCAATCTCCTCGGGCGCACGCAGCTGACGCAATCCGTCCAGAGTGGCCTTCACCACATTCACCGGGTTGCGCGAACCGATGCACTTGGCCAGCACGTTGCGCACGCCCATGACCTCGAACACGGCACGCATCGCTCCACCGGCGATGATGCCCGTACCCTCGGAAGCCGGCTGCATGTAGACCTTCGCCGCACCGTGGCGGCCTACGACCGCATAGTGCAACGTGCCCTCATTCAGCGGGATTCGCACCTGCTCCTTGCGCGCCTTTTCCATCGCCTTGCGGATGGCCAGCGGCACCTCACGCGCCTTGCCATAGCCCACACCCACGCGGCCCTCGCCATCGCCCACCACGGTTAGCGCCGTAAAACCGAACTGGCGCCCGCCTTTGACCACTTTGGCCACCCGGTTGACGGCGATCAGCTTCTCGTTGAGGCCGTCGGCGATTCTCGCGTTGTCACCAGCAGTTGCCATCTGTCTACCTTGCCCGTCTAAAACTGGAGGCCGGCCTCACGCGCGGCCTCCGCCAGCGCTTTGACCCGACCGTGATATTTGAAACCGCTCCGGTCGAAGGCCACCCGGGTGATGCCCCGTTCCCTGGCCCGCTCGGCCACCAATCGT
>JALVEU010000175.1 GCA_027030565.1 Gammaproteobacteria bacterium
CGCGCCGCTTCGGCGGAACCGGAAACTTCTTCATCCCTCGCAGCGTGCGCAGGGAGGAGGTGCTCTACGCCGGCGAGGCGGCGGGGATGCAGGACCCGCTGTTCGGCTTCGGTATCCGTTACGCCATGGTCTCTGGCGCGCAGGCCGGCCGTGCACTGGCCCTGGGCCGGCCGGAACACTACGAGCGCCAGTGGCGCCGGCGGCTCAGGCCCGCGCACGAGACCGGGGTGGTCCAACGGTGGATCTACGAGCGCCTGGGTGACCGCGGATACCAGGCCGTGATGGCGCGCTATCCGCAGGGGCGGGACGTGCGCGACTGGTTGCATCGCGCCTACCGACCGCGATGGCGCAAGCGTCTGTGGTATCACTTGCTGTTACGCTGGCGCCAGCGCCCGGTGCCGTACACCGGGGCTGTTGTCCGAAGCCGCGGTCCCGCGAGCGGCCGAGGCCCGGGTGCTCAGCCCAGCGTGTGATGCTGCAGGGGGTAGCCGCGCTCCCGGTAGAAGCGGTACCGGGCGCGCCCGGCCGCCTTGATCTGGGGCTGTGCATCGACCACCTCGGCCACCCGTTCGAAGCGGCCGAAGAAGGACGGCACTTCGGATGCCAGATTGATCAGCACCGCGCGCGGCGCGGGCTCCATGGTGTGGCCGATGGTCACGGGCCACTCGGTGGGATCGTCCGGTTCCACCGCGTGTGGCACGAAGCTGCGGTCGCGAAAGGTCCACAGCAGCTCGTCCATGCGCTGGCTGAGCGCCGGCTCTCCGGTGTGGACATGTACCTCGTGGCCGAGGAGAAAGGCCTTCTCGCAGATGCGGCAGGCGGTCTTGAGCCGTTCCACCGGCGCGTCGCTGTCGAGTATGTAGAAGTCGATGCGGGTCACGTCCGTGCGCGGTCCAGCAGATACTGGGCGAGCAAGGGTACCGGTCGGCCCGTGGCCCCTTTCTCCTTCCCGCTCTTCCAGGCCGTGCCGGCGATGTCCAGGTGTGCCCACGGCCGGTCCTCGTCGATGAAGCGCCACAGGAAGCAGGCCGCCGTGATGGTCCCGGCCGGGCGCCCGCCGATGTTGGCCACGTCGGCGAAGTTGCTCTTGAGTTGCTCCTGGTAGTCCTCCCAGAGGGGCAGCCGCCAGACGCGGTCGCCGGCGGTCTCCCCGGCCTCGATGACACGGGCGGCCAGCGCGTCGTCGTTGGCCAGCAGTCCGCTGGGGTGATGGCCCAGGGCGATGATGCAGGCCCCGGTCAGCGTGGCCATGTCGATGACCTCGCGGGGGTCGTGTTCGCGTTGCACCCAGGTCAGCGCGTCGCACAGGACCAGCCGGCCCTCGGCGTCGGTGTTCAGGATCTCCACCGTCTTGCCCGACAGCGTGGTCACCACGTCGCCGGGACGGCTGGCGCGGCCGCTGGGCATGTTCTCCGCTGCGGCGACGACCCCCACGACGTTGAGTTCCAGGCCGAGCTCGGCGCAGGTCTTCAAGGCACCGAGCACGCTGGCGGCCCCGCACATGTCGAACTTCATCTCGTCCATGTCCTGGCTCGGTTTGATGGAGATCCCCCCGGTGTCGAAGGTGATGCCCTTGCCGACCAGCGCGATGGGCCTTTCCTGCTCGTCCGCGCCGCTGTAGCGCAGGGCGAAGAGCCGGGGCGGCTGTTCGCTGCCGCGGGCCACTGCCAGCAGCGCTCCCATACCCAGCCGCTCCATGGCCTGCTCGTCGAGTACGGTGACGGAGAGCGATGGGTACTCCCGGGCCAGGGCTTCGGCCTGCTCGGCCAGGTAGCTCGGGGTGCACACGTTGGCCGGGAGATTGCCCAGGTCCTTGGCCAGGGCCTGTCCCATGGCCATGGCCCGACCTTCGTGGAGTCCGGCCTGGGCCTGGTCTCGTTCGGCACGCTCCACGCCGAAGACGAGGCGTTCCAGCGGATTCTCCGGCGGTTCGCTCTCGCTCTTCATGCGCTCGAAGCGGTACAAGGCGTCTTCGGTGGCGAGCACCGCCTGGCGCAGTCGCCAGCGCCAGTCGCGGCCGTCCGGGGCCACCTCGGGCAGGAAGGAGACCGCACTGCGCGCCCCACTGCGGTCCAGCGCCTGCGCACTGGCCTGCAGGATCTTGCGATACGCGGCGTCGTTCCACTGATCGTCGGGTCCGCAGGCAACCAGCAGGACCCGCGGCGCGTTCACGCCTTGCAGCCCGTAGAGCCACAGAACGGCGCCCGCCTCATCGGCCAGGTCACCGTGGCGCAGGGCGGCGCGGATGGCCCCGCCGCTGGCTTCGTCCAGGGCCGCGGCCGAGGGGGACAGGGTGTCGTGTCCCCGTACGGCCACGACGACACAGCCGCTGCGCTGGCTCTGGGGCCTGCCACTGGTGAGATCGAAGTCCATGTGCACCTCCCGGAGCTTTGGGTCGGACGCGCACGGGTTCTCGCCGCGCGTGTATGCTGTGCGGTGACCCGAGATTCTATAACCAGAGTGCACCCGGAACCATGGCCTTGTCTCTGTCACGTCTCCCGCGTCTGCTCATCGTGGACCGGCTGGTGTTGCGCGAGGTCACCCTGGCGGTGTTCGGGGTGTTGGTGGTGCTGCTGCTGGTGGTGGTGGGGCACAGTTTCGTGAAGCTGCTGGATGACGTGATGAGCGGTGAGCACCCGCCGGCCGTGCTGGGTCCACTGCTGGCCATGGCGGTGCTCAGGTTCGGCGTGGAGCTCACCCCGCTCGGGATCATGCTCGGCGTGATCCTGGGGCTGGGCCGCTTGGCCCGGGACCGCGAGCTGCTCATCCTGCGCAGCTTCGGTGTGGGTTATCGGCGTCTGTATGCGGTACTGGCCCTGCTGGTGTTGCCCATGGCCTTGGTCCTGGCGTGGTTGTCGCTGGTCCTGGTGCCGGCGGCCGTGCGCACGGCCGATACCCTGGTGCGCGAGGCCGAGCACCGCCCCGACATCGCTGCCATCGGTGAGGGGCGCTTCACACGCTCTCCCGATGGGCGCTGGGTGGTGTTCTCCGAGCAGAGCCTGCGCGGGGAGAAGGCCCTGGGTGGGGTGTTCGTGCACCGGCGCATCCCCGGCGGTTTCGAGATCGAGACGGCGCGGCGGGCGCAGCAGATCACCGATCCGGACACGGGAGAACGCCATGTGGTGCTGATCGAGGGGCGGCGTTACGTGGGGTACGTGGAACGGTCCGATTACAATGTGCTGGCATTCCGCCGTCACACCCTGCGGGTGCCCGGGCTCGAAGTGGGCCGCATCTTCGAGAACCAGCGTGCGCTGCCGAGCCGTGCCCTCCTGGCCACCGACGATCCCAAGCTGCAGGCCGAGCTGCAACGCAGGATCGCGGTGCCTCTGGCGGCGGTGCTGCTTGCGCTGCTGGCCGTGCCGCTGGCCGACACGGCACCACGTCAGGGCCGGTTCGGGCGCGTGGCGCTGGGGATCCTGGCCTATCTGGTGTATTCCAATCTCAACGTGATCGCGCTCAGTGAGGTGGCCAGTGGAGGGCTCTCACCCCGGATCGGGGTCTGGTGGGTGCAGGTGATGTTCCTGCTCCCGACCCTGGTCCTGCTCATGCGTCGGCAGGGGTGGTACGGCTGGTTACGCCGGCTGCGCAGGGACCGCGTGGCCGCATGACCCGGCTCGACCGTTATGTGGCACGTGCCGTGCTCGCCGGTGCGCTGCTGGCCTTGGCGGCCCTGCTCGCGGTGAACTTCGTGGTGGATCTGGCCCACTATACGCGCCTTGCGGCCAAGGTGGGCGCGGGCATGGAGCTGGGCTTCGCGCGGGCATTGCTCACGGTCCCACGGCGCGTGTTCGAGTTCTTTCCCACGGGTCTGCTCCTGGGCGGGCTGCTGGGACTGGGTAATCTGGCCTCGCGTAACGAGCTGGTGGTGATCCGCGGGTTCGGGTGGTCCATCTACCGCCTGGCAGGGGCCGTGATGTGGTTGGGGGTGCCGCTGTCGTTGGCCGTGCTGGTGTTGGGCGAGTACGGGGTCCCGGCCGCCGAGCGGGCGCTGCGCGCTGCCGAGTCCGGTGCCGTGAGCGTGGGTGTGGAGGGCGATCTCTGGGTGCGCGAGGGTCATCGTTTCATCAATGTGAGCGAATCGTTCCCGGAACGTCATCTGAATGGGGTGTGGGTCTATGATCTGGACGCGTCGTTGGCCCTGCACCGCGTGACCTGGATCCATCGGGCCGACTACGATCGCGAGCGCGCGCAGTGGCACCTGCAGACCGTGCTCCAGGTGGACCTGGGCAAGGATCGAATCGAGCGCCGGCGCTTTCGGGAGCTGTATTGGGACCGGCTGGTGGATCCGGAGACGCTGGACGTGGTGGCGGAGAACCCTGAGCATATGCCGGCCCGGCGACTCTATGCCTATGTGGGCTACCTGGAGGAGAACGGACTCGATGCCGCACGCTACCGCATGGCGCTGTGGTCACGCCTGGCCACGCCGTTCACCGTGCTCCCGCTCTTGCTCATGGCGGTGCCCTTCGCGTTCGGACCGCTGCGCGAGGCCGGGGCAGGGCAGCGCCTGTTCATCGGGATCGTGATCGGTGTGGTCTTCCACCTCACGCGCGAGGCCTTCGCCAACATGGCGGTGATCTACGGTTGGTCGCCCTGGGTGGGCACGGTGTTGCCCCTGGCGGTGCTCACGGTGGTGGCAGGGTGGATGCTGCGCCGCGCCAATTGAGGCCACCGCTGGTGATTCCGCTGGCGCTGCTGGCGCTGGGCACGGTGGTGTTGCGCGCTCTGGACGTGGATCTGGCCGTGGCGCACTGGCTGTATCGCTACGGTCACTTCTTCGAGACCGAGCACGGGCCGCTCGGGATCCTCTACCGGTTCGCACCGGTGCCGGGCCTGGCCCTGGGGCTCGCGGCCCTGGGGCTATTGGTGGCAGTGCCCTGGTCTGCCCGGACGCGGCGCCACTGGCGCGCCTGGGCCTTCCTGGTGGCCCTGCTGGCCCTGGGGCCGGGCCTGCTGGTCAACGGGATCCTCAAGGACTACACGGGGCGTCCGCGGCCGTACCAGATTCAGGACTTCGGCGGGCCGTATCCCTACCGGCCCGTGTTCCGACTGGGCCCGCCTGGCGAGGGCTATTCCTTTCCCTCGGGACATGCCACGATCGCCTTCTACCTCATGAGCCCGTTCTTCCTGTGCTGGCGCCGGCACCGGCGCTGTGCATGGCTCAGTCTCGCGGTGGGCCTGGCCTGGGGTACGCTCATCGGCCTCGTACGCATGCTGCAGGGGGGGCACTTCGCCAGCGACGTCCTGTGGGCGGCCGGAGTGGTGTATCTGCTGGGTTGGCTGCTGTGGTGGGTGCTGCGGCCCGAGGCGCCTTGGGCTGGAGACGCCTAGCCGTGGACGTGGAGACCCAGCGCCGCATCGACCGCCTGGCGGGCACTTGGATCTGCCGCCTGCTGTCGCTGTGGCCGGCGCCCCAGCCGCCCCGCTCCGGGGCATGGGTACCCCGTCGCATTCTGGTGATCCTGCTCTCCGAGATGGGCAGCCTGGTGTTGGCCCGGCCCATGTTCGAGCGTCTGCGCGAGCGCTACCCGCAGGCCGAGCTCTATGCCTTGGTGTTCGCCAAGAACCGCGAGGTGTTGGACCTGATGGAGGTCATGCCTCCGGAACACGTGTTCACCCTGCGGGACGATCGCCTCCGGCACTTGGCCACCGACAGCCTGCGGGCGCTGCGAAGGCTGCGCAGACTCGGGGTGGATGCGGTGATCGACTGTGAGCTGTTCGCCCGGGTCAGCGCCATCTTCGCGCGCCTGAGCGGTGCAGTGGTGCGCGTGGGATTCCATCCCTACACGCAGGAAGGGCTCTATCGGGGCGGATTCATCAACCGACCCGTACTCTACAACCCTTACCAGCACATGGCCCGGCAATTCCTCACCCTGGCCGAGGCGGTGGACGCCCGCGACCGGCCGCCTGCGAAGCGACCGTTGGACGGCCCTTTGCCGGAGCTTCCCCAGCTCCCGCTGCCCGAGCGCGAGCGCGCCATGCTGCGCGAGCGACTCTATGGACGGTTCGAGTCGCTGCGGGGCCGGCGCCTGGTACTGATCTACCCGAGCGGAGGTGCCCTGCCCATCCGGGCCTGGCCGGAGTCCAACTACGTGGAACTGGCCCGCGCCATGCTGGGGGCGGGTTATGGAGTGGGGATCATCGGTCTGGCGGCCGACCGGGAGCAGGCGGAGCGCATCGCGGCCGCCTGCGCAGATCCGGCCTGCGTCAGTCTGGCCGGTTGGACGCGCTCCATCCGGGAGTTGCTGCTCCTCTTTCACGCGGCCGATCTGCTGGTCACCAACGACGGTGGCCCTGGGCATTTCGCGGTGCTCACACCCATACGTGGACTGGTGCTGTTCGGCCCTGAGACGCCCCGCCTGTACGGCCCCCTGGCCGGGCGCGTGCAGGCGGTCTATGCGGGGTTTTCCTGTTCCCCCTGCCTCACTGCCTACAACCACCGCAACTCGCCCTGTGACGGGGACAACCGCTGCCTGAAGGCGATTCCCGTCGGTCTGGTGGTGCAAAAGGCACTGGCGATGCTGGAGACGAGGCCGGCGTGATCCGCGGGTTGCGCGGCGTCGCCAGCCTCGCCCTGGCCGTGCGTTTCGTGCGCTTCGGGCTGGTGGGGGCATCGGGCACACTGATCAACCTGGGCGTGTTGGCTTTGGGCCAAGAGTGGCTGTTTCGTGCCATTGCGGATCCCGGTATGCGCCTCAACGCCTCGCTGGCACTGGCCATCGGTACGGCCACTCTGAACAACTTCTACTGGAACCGGCGCTGGACCTGGGGCGACCGCGAGGCCGCGCACGCCAAGCCACTGCCGTTGCAATTCCTGCAGTATGTCTCGGCCAGCGGGGTGTCCATCACGCTCCAGTTCGTGCTCACGCGGGCCCTGGCGCTATGGATGCACTACCTGCTGGCCAACATGGCGGCCATTGCGCTCGCCGCTGCCGTCAACTATCTGCTCAACGACCGCTTGACGTTCCGATTCCTGCGCCGGCGCGCCGACGGCTGAGGGGCGGTGCCCCGCCCGGTGGTTCACTTGACCCCGAAACCGAACACCGTCAGGTTCTTCGACAGTTCCAAGGCATCGTAGTAGGGCACCACCTGGTTGGCCCGGAGGATACGCTTGCCCGCTTCGGAATACGCGAATTCGACGAACTCCTTCACCTCCGGCGAAGGGTTGGGCGTGGTCACGAGATACAGGGGACGATAGAGTTTGTACCGGCCCGCCTTGACGTTCTCGAAACTGGGGGTCTTGCCGTCCAGGTCCAGGATCTTGACCTTGCGTTTCCGGGCACTGGAGACGCCCGTGACGGCGATGGCGTAGGGATTGGCCTCCACGGCCTTCTCGATGGGCCCGGAGGAGCGTTTGACGCGGTCCTTGGTGGTGACGAACTTCTGCTGCGTGTTCTGGAACAGGTACTGCCGCAGGGCGTATCCGACGCCGGAGCTAAAACCCTTGCGGACGTAGAGCTCGATCTCGTGGTCGGGACCGCCGAGCGCCTTCCAGTTGGTGATCTTCCCCGTGTAGACCTCGCGCAGCTGATCGGAGGTGATGCCGTCGACCGGATTGCCGGGGTGGACGATCACCACCAGCGCATCCCAGGCCACTGGATGAGTCAGCACGTGGAACTCACGGGGATCGAGGTCGGGTAGTGCCATGCGGCAGGAGCCGCCGAAGTCGATCCTGCGGTCGGCGGTGTCGCGCAGCCCGCGGGCTGCACCCCCTCCCTCGATGTCCACCCGGATGCCGGTCCGCTCGGTGAAGGCGGCGGCCAGCTCCTTCATGAAGCTCTTCTTGGTGATGCCACAGCCCGCCCAGGTCAGCGCCTTGTCCTGGCCGAGATCTTCCGAAGCGGCCGGCCATGGAACGAAGAGGCTGAGGAGCAGGGTGGTCAATGCGGTGAACTGGGCCATGGCTACACTCCCTGAGCATGGGGCTCCCTTCAATACCCATGACCACAGAGTGTGGAGCTTCGTTTCGGGTGGTGCGGGCCACGCCGACGAGCTGCCCCAGCCAGGCGACCGACGGGTTGAACCCATGCCGAGAATTTGCGCGGGTTCCCGGAAGGGGACCTCAAGGTGGGGTATATGCCAAAAAAGGCGCACGAAGGGATCTGCCGCACCCGTTGCCGCCGTGACCGTCGTCAACGGATGGGTCCTCGCTGGGATGGTGGTGCCGAGGAGAGGACTTGAACCTCCACGGGGTTTCCCCCACTAGCACCTGAAGCTAGCGCGTCTACCAATTCCGCCACCTCGGCCGGGGAGCCGGAAGTCTAGTCAGCGCCCAGTTTCTTGTCAACGGCAGCCGGCTGGGTTATCCATTGGCTTGATGCTCGCATGGCCCGGGGCGCCCGTGGTTCGTCCCGCAATCGCGTTGGGCGCCGGACGGGCGGAGGGTGGTCCGGGCGCTGCCGTGGCAGCGGGACCCCAAAACACTTTTCGGCGGCTGTGGCCGGATCTGGCCCTGATGCAGGACAGCACACAGTCCTAGACCGAGGTCGAGTCCTATGAATCTCTCGCAGCTCGTTCTGGAGCACGAGGCGGCCATTCGCCTCGGCTTCTTTTTCGGCACCTTCGCCGTGATGGCATTGTGGGAGATCGTGGCGCCTCGGCGCCGGCCCGCGGTGTCCAAGGCGTTGCGCTGGGCCAACAACCTTGCGCTGGTGGTGCTCAACACCGTGCTGCTGCGCCTGCTGTTCCCAGCCGCGGCGGTTGGGGTGGCCGCCTTTGCCGCTGCGCAGGGTTGGGGCCTGCTCAACTACTTCACCGTACCCTACGGCGTGGCGGTGGTGATGGCGGTGGTGGCCCTGGACCTCATCATCTATCTGCAGCACGTCCTGTTCCACGCGGTGCCCGCGCTGTGGCGCCTGCACCGGGTCCATCATGCCGATCTGGACTACGACGTCACCACCGGGGCGCGTTTCCACCCCATCGAGATCGTGCTGTCCATGCTCATCAAGTTCGGGGCCATCGTCGCCCTGGGGGTGCCGGTGCTGGCGGTGGTGATCTTCGAGGTGGTCCTCAATGCCATGTCCCTGTTCAACCATGGCAACGTGCGCATCCCGGCCCCCGTGGACCGCGTGTTGCGCTGGTTCGTGGTCACCCCCGACATGCACCGGGTACACCACTCGGTGGAAGACGACGAGGCCAACAGCAACTTCGGCTTCAATCTCTCCCTGTGGGACCGGCTGTTCGGCACCTATCGAGACCAGCCCCGGGCCGGTCACGAGGCCATGACCATCGGGATCCACCGCTACCGCGAGCCGAGGCAAGTGGCCTGGCTGCCGGGGATCCTGGTGTTGCCCTTCGTGGGCCGGGTGACCGAATACGCCATCAACCGGCGCAACTGGACAGACCCCGATGGCGCGTAGCGCGTGGCGCTGGGTCCTGGGTCTCGCCCTGCTTGCCGGCGTGGGGCTTGCGGCGGTCTATCGCGGGCGACTGGACGTGGCGGCGGTGGAGGCCTGGGTGGCGCAGGCCGGGGTGCTGGGCCCGCTGGCCTTCATGGCCCTGTACGCCCTGGGCACCGTGCTGTTCCTGCCCGGCTCGGTGATGACCCTGGCCGGGGGCGCGCTGTTCGGCCCGTTCTGGGGCACGCTCTACAACTTGACCGGGGCCACGCTGGGCGCGGCCCTGGCCTTTCTGGTGGCACGCTATCTGGCCGCCGACTGGGTGGCGGCGCGCGCCGGCGGTCGCATCGAGCGGCTCATGGAGGGCGTGGCACAGGAGGGCTGGCGGTTCGTGGCCTTCGTGCGCCTGGTGCCCTTGTTCCCCTTCAATCTGCTCAACTACGCGCTGGGCCTCACACGCATCGGCTTTCTGCCCTACGTGCTGGCCACCTGGGCCTTCATGTTGCCGGGGGCGGTGGCCTACACCTACCTGGGCTATGCCGGGCGCGAGGCCATGGCCGGTGGGGAGGCCCTGGCACAGAAGATCCTCGTGGCCCTGGGCCTGCTCGCCGCCGTGGCCTTCCTGCCACGGCTGGTGGCGCGCCTGCGCGAGGGGCCGATGATCGACGTGGACGCGCTCAGGACACGCCTGGCCGGAGAGGCGGGCGGCGACCGTCTCGTGCTCGACGTGCGCACGCCGGAAGAGTTCACCGGCGAGCTGGGACACATCGAAGGGGCGCTCAATCTGCCACTCCAGGACTTGGCCGGGCGCGTCGAAGCCCTGGCCGAATGGGCGGAGCGGCCCGTGTTCGTGGTCTGCCGCACCGATCGGCGCTCGCGCAAGGCCGCGTGCATCCTGGCGCGCCATGGCTTCGCCGACGTGCATGTGGTCCGCGGCGGCATGACCGAGTGGAACGCCCGCGGTTATCCCGTGGCAGGCGCACCCACGTCCCAAAAGATTGCGTGATTGGAAGACGAAGCCCTGAACGCCGGGCACGGTGGTCGCATCCGTCCGCGCGAAGGGGCCGTATGACCGAATCGTGAGGCGTGATCTTGTGGTCATCGGGGGTGGGGCGGGCGGCCTGGTCGTGGCCAGTGTGGCCGCGCGCCTGGGGCTGGCGGTGACCCTGATCGAGCGCGGCCAGGCCTTGGGTGGGGACTGCCTGCACGCCGGCTGTGTCCCCAGCAAGGCCCTGCTGCATGCGGCCCGCGTGGCGTGGACGGTGCGGCATGCCCGGCGCGTCGGCCTGGACGCGGTGCTCGCGCCGGTGGACCTCTCCGGCGTGATGAACTACGTGCAACGCGTCGTGGCGCGCGTTCAGGAGCACGACGACGCGCAGCGTTTCCGTGCGTTGGGATGCGAGGTGCTGCTGGGTGCGCCCGCCCGGTTCGTCTCGCCACAGGCCGTGGAGGTGGATGGACGGCGTATCGAAGCGCGCCGGTTCGTCGTCGCCACGGGATCACGACCGGCCATTCCACCCATCCCCGGACTGGATCGGGTGTCGCTGCTGACCAACGAAAACGTCTTCGAGGAGCCAAGGCTGCCGGCGCGGCTCGTGGTCCTGGGCGGTGGGCCCGTGGGCCTGGAGCTGGCCCAGGCCTTCCAACGCCTGGGGACCCGCGTGACCGTGTTGGAGCAGCACGCCCGGATCCTTCCCGCGCAAAACCCCG
>JALVEU010000176.1 GCA_027030565.1 Gammaproteobacteria bacterium
GCAGCGCATCGTCCAGGAGGTCAATGACGCTGAGACGCTGGAATCCGCGCTCTCCCTGATCGTGCGACGCGTGCGCCGCGCCCTGTCCGTGGACGTGTGCTCGGTGTATCTCCTGCACCAGGATTCTGGGCAGTTGGTGCTCATGGCCACCGAGGGTCTCGATCCCAGGGCGGTGGGTCGTGTGCGGTTGCATCCTCAAGAAGGCGTGGTGGGCCTGGTGGCCGAGCGGGCCGAACCCGTGAACCTGGAGGATGCGGCAAGCCATCCGCGTTACGTGTATTTCCCAGAGACCGGGGAGGAGTGCTATTGCGGCTTCCTCGGGGTCCCCATCGTGCAGCACCGACGGGTGCTGGGTGTGCTGGTGGTGCAGCAGCGCCAGCCGCGTCGCTTCGACGACGAGCATCTGGCCTTCCTCGTGACCCTGGCCGCGCAGCTCGCCGGTCCGATCGTCCACGCAGAACTGGCCGGCTCGGCCCTGTGGCGTGCCGACCCTGGAGCCCGTACCACCCCGCCGGTCCAGGGGGTGGCCGGCGCCCCGGGCGTGGCCATCGGCACAGCCGCGGTGGCCTTTTCCGGACGCGATCTGGATTCGGTTCCGGATCGGCCGGCCTCCAACATCGATGCCGAGGTGAAGGCCTTTCGTGCGGCCGTGGAACGGGTGCAGAACGAGTTGCATCGCATGAAACTGCGCAGCGAGGGGCTGCTGCCCAGCGAGGAGCGGGTCCTGTTCGATGCCTATGTGATGCTGGTGAGCAGCGACGCCCTCCTCGGGCGTGTGATCGAACGCATTCGGAACGGTCAGTGGGCCCCGGCGGCCCTGCGGGATACGATCCGTGACAATGCGGCGGTGTTCGAGGCGATGCCGGACCCCTATCTGCGTGAACGGGCCGCGGACATTCGCGACCTGGGCGAACGGCTGCTCATGTACCTGGAGGGCGCCGAAGCCGCCGAGCGCACATGGCCCGAACGCACGGTGCTGGTGGGTGAGAACGTCACGGTGAACGATCTCGCCGACATCGAACCCCAACGCCTGATGGGTGTCATCTCCGGTCAGGGCTCGGCGACCTCGCACGTGGCGATCCTGGCGCGGGCCTTGGGGGTGCCTGCGGTGATGGGGGCCGCCGAACTGCCCTTCGGCCGCCTCGAGGGGCGAGAGGTGGTGGTGGACGGCTATGCGGGGAAGATCTTTATCGACCCACCCCCCCATGTACGCCAGGAATTCGAGCGCCTGTTGCGTGAGGAGGCGGAGCTCACCCGGGGTCTGGAAAACCTCAGCGGCCTGCCGGCGCAGACCCTGGACGGGGTGCGGATCCCGCTCTACGTGAACAGCGGGCTGCTCGCCGAGATCAACGCCGTTTTCCAGTCCGAGGCGGACGGGATCGGGCTCTATCGGACCGAATTTCCGTTCATCGTGCGCGAGCGCTTCCCCACGGAGGAGGAGCAGGTGGTCATCTACCGGCAGGTGTTGGAGGCCATGGCGCCGCGCCCAGTGACGCTGCGCACCCTGGACGTGGGCGGTGACAAGCCGCTGCCCTATTTCCCGGTGGAGGAGGAGAACCCGTTTCTCGGCTGGCGCGGGATCCGCATCTCCCTGGACCATCCGGAGATCTTCATGACCCAGGTCCGCGCCATGCTGCGCGCCTCGGAGGGGCTCGGCAACTTGCGGATCCTACTCCCCATGATCAGCGCCGTGCATGAGCTCGACGAGGCGTTGGCGCTCATCCGTCGGGCACAGAGTGAACTCGGCGAAGAAGGCCACGATGTGCCCCGGCCTCGGGTGGGCGCGATGATCGAGGTGCCGTCGGCGGTGTACCTGTGTGGCGCGCTGATGCGGCGGGTGGATTTCGCCAGCTTCGGCACCAACGATCTGGTGCAGTATCTCCTGGCCGTGGATCGCAACAATCCACAGGTGGCCGCGCTGCACTCCTCCGTGCATCCCGCTGTCCTGCGCGCCTTGGTGGATGCCACACGTGGAGTGCACCACGCCGGGCGGGAGGTGGGTGTGTGTGGCGAGATGGCCTCGGATCCGGAATCGGTGATCCTGCTGTTGGGCATGGGCGTGGATCACCTCAGTGTCACCCTGGCGGCCCTGCCCCGAGTCAAATGGGTGGTGCGCAGCTTCAGTCGCAGCCGGTGTCGGGAGATCCTGGAGCAGGCCTTGCAGTGCGAACACGCCACCGAGGTGCGCGCCCTGCTTCAGGATGCGCTGGTAGAGGCGGGGCTGGGTCGGCTGGTACGCCCCGGTGGGTGAGCGTTGCACTACGGGAACATTCGCACTGGCCGTCGTCAGGGGAGGCGGTGCGCCGGCCGCCTGCGCGGTCGGCGTTGCAGCCATACCCAGAAACCGCTGAGGGCCAGGGCGAGGAGCCCGAGCGCTGCCAGGTCCATGATCCAGGGGCCGTGGATGCCAAGGATACGCCCGGTGTGCAGATCCAGCAGCACGCGTTCCCAGGTCAAGCGGCGGGCCGTGTCGTGCCTCGTGATGCGGCGGGCCAGCGCTGCCGGTGGGTCCTGCGGCACGCTCCAGGCTGGAGGGGCGCCCACATAGGTCTGCCAGCGGACCCACTCCGCGTCGGGGTGCCAGGAGTGGGTGGCACCGCGCACCACCACCCCGGCTTCGGTACGGGCGATGCCGAGGACCGGCTCGGGAAGCCCCTGACCGGGGCGCAGGCGCTCGACGACTTCGCCTTCGGGGTCGAGCAGGAGGAGATCCTCACCCACCACGACGGCAAGGAAGGGCGAGGACTCGGCGGCGCCACGCAGCGGACCGGCGACATCGGTCGCGGGCTCACCGTCCAGGTACAAGGTGCCCCCGGCCTCCGCCAACCAGTGATGTCGGGTCCGGAAGGCCCGAATCGGATCCGGTTTGAGGCCATACCAGCGCAACAGCCAGCTCGCCGCCACGTGGTGCTCGTCGAGGCCGAGTTGCGCGGTGTGGTTCAGGGCCAGGCCCGTGGCAGCGAGAATCAGCACCACGAAGGCGATGCTCAGGCCCAGATAGCGGTGCCAGAGGTAGAGCGAACGCAGCCGCCTGCGGGGCAGGGCCTCACGTCGCGTCACGATGGA
>JALVEU010000177.1 GCA_027030565.1 Gammaproteobacteria bacterium
CCTGACGCCGCCTGCCTCAACCGCCGCAGGAGTCCTCGACCAAGCGGCTCGCGCCGCTACGAGGGAGGGATTACGGCGGGCTTCCTGCCCGCCGCCCTGCGGGTCGCGCTGCGCGCGATCAAAATCATTCCCGACGATTTTGTCGAACCCTCGGTACGCTTTTGGCGTACATGCGATTTCCAGTCGCACCCCTTCGGCCGCTCGGGCACCTCTCCGGGGGGACGCCCGCGGGTCTGCGCGAAGGGAGGCGCCGCGCCACACGGACGGTCGATCGAGAAGCGCGACAGCGTACCGCAGGGCCCGCCGCCGTGCAATCGGCCGGCGGCGTGGTCAACTGCAGGGCAACCAGCGTTCCACCAGCTCGTACGCACGGCGGTTCCATACGGACAGGCTTTGTCGGATGGGATGCTCCACGGCATATCGTGCGGCCTGGTCCACGTCGAGCCCGCGGGCGAGCAAAGTGGCCAGCATCCGGCGGATCTTGGGCATGTGCCCTGGTTTGTTGGGCCAGTAATGAATGAACCAGTCCTCGGCCGGTTGGATCGCGCCCGCATCTTGCATCACCAGACTGAGGCTGTGTTGCTGGATGGTGTGGCGCAGGCGGTGCAGACCGGCCTCGGCCAGGGCGTCGTAGACGGCGAGTGCCTCGTCCAGCACACGGCGGGTCTCCCAGGGAATTCCGAGCACGCCTGCGTTCCACATCTGGGTACGGGTGGTGACCCGGTGTCCGGCAAAACTGCGCTCCCCGATCCGGCGCCACACCCGCCTGCGTCGCCGGCTACCGCCCCGCGACCAGAGATATTCGCGCTTGTGCATGTACAGCGTGCCGCCGGCCAGACGCTCCAGTAGAGGCCGGAGCGGCCGCCTGGCGAGGATGTCGCTGTCCAGGGCCAGGAGGTGTGCCGGGCCATGGGTCTGCAGGAGCTCGCGCAGCGCCTCGATCTTGATCCGCGAGAACAGTCCCTGCTCTCCCCGCCAGGTCGCGATCTGCTCCGCCTGCGGCACCCACAGATCCACGTGCCGGCCGAAGTACCGATAGCGCGCGGGCTGATCGGTCACGACGATGATTCGATGTCCGTGCGCGCCCTCGAGGAACCCCAGGCAGGTGAGGATGGCGACGAAGCACTGTTGATGCAGCGCTTCGTCGTCGCCCAGCGTCATGAACGCGACGAGGGCAGGCAGCAGCGGCGCATTCACCGGCCCTGGAGGGTGCTCACCCGTCGGAGCCGCCCTTTCTTGGCGGATAGAGCGGCCCAGGAAACGGTGCCACCTTGTCGCCCAACTCGTGGACCTTGGCCACCCCGGCCTGCTGGACCTCATCCACGCGGACCACGGCGTGCATGGGCACGTGGAAACGCTCCACGCCCTGGAACTCGTCGCGCAGGCGCTCTTCGCCAGGGTCGACCACGACGCCGGAACGTTCACCGAAACGCAGCTGCTCCACGGTCACGAAACCGTAGAGGTCCGAGGCGTAGACCTTGCGGGCGAACACCTCGTAGACCTTGCCCTGGTTGATGAACGTGACCCGAAACAGTTTCTTGGACACGCTGGGCCCTCGGCTCGTATCGGTGGGTCAAACTATCACGATCTTGTCTGGATCGAAACCGCGCACCTTCTGATAGCCCACGTAGCCGCGCGGATTGCACAGCACGCGCGTGCCACCGATCCGATAATCGACACTGCGGTGCACGTGGCCGTGCACCCACAGCTTGGGCCGGTAGCGCTCGATCCAGGCATCCATGTCGTTGCAATAGACATAGCGCATGGGCTCGTTCGCCTTGGCGGGGAACCAGCTCTTCAGCGAGGGGGCGTGGTGCGTGACCACTACGGTGGGGCCGTCGTGGGGCTGTTCCAGCGCCTCGGCCAGCCACTTGCGGGAGGCCGTATTCTGCTCCACCAGATCGGTGGGCCACAGCCCCCGGTCGCCGTGCCTGACGTGGCGGAAGTCGTTCATCGCCCAGTACATCTGCTGCATGAGCTGGGCATCCCCACCGTTGAAATCCGTCCACAGCGTACAGCCGAGAAAACGGACGCCCCCGATCACCACAGCGCGGTTCTCGAGGAAATGCAGGTCGGAACCCGCGGTGAGCGCCTCCACACGGTGCAGATACTCTCGAAAGTCCTCCCCCCAAAACTCGTGATTCCCGGCGACATAGACCACCGGAATGTCGAACTGGCAGAGCCATACGACCCCCTCGGGTCCCACGCCGATGTCACCAGCGGCCACCAGGACATCGGCATCGCCCGGATCGAGTGCCATGGGACCGAACTCCAGATGGATGTCGGAGACGACCTTGATTCGCATGCTGGCTCCGTCGGGACTACCACGGTACCACCGGGATTCGTTTCAGTTCGGCCCACAGCCCCCCATGCCGACGGCCTGGCGGTTATCATGCACGCATGCCCAGGACGGTCTTTTACGTCTCCAACCGCACCGCCATCACCGCCGAGACCCTCGGCCGCAGCCTCCTGGCGCAGTTCGGCGACCTTCGTGTGCACGAGATCACCGTGCCCTACGTGGACGATGCGGCCAAGGTCCGACGGCTGGTCGAGGGCATCCGCCGCACGGCCCAGGTAGAGCCGGAGCGGCCCATCGTACTTTCCACCCTTCCAGACCCCGAGCTGCGGGCCCTGCTGCTCGAGTGCCGGGATCACGCCTTGGTGCTGGATGTCTTCGACCACTTCCTGCCCACGCTGGCAGCGGAGCTCCACGCCCAACCCCTGGAGCGCAGCGACGTCTCCCATCGCAAGACCGAGTCCGAGGCCTACGACGCGCGTATCGAGGCGGTCAACTACACATTGTCGCACGACGACGGCCTGCTCACCGATCACTACACCGAGGCCGAAGTGATCCTAGTGGGGGTCTCCCGCTCCGGCAAGACGCCCACCAGCCTGTATCTGGCCATCCAGTACGGCATCCGGGCGGCCAACTACCCCCTCACCGAGGAGGACTTCGAGACGAGTCGGTTGCCTCCGAGCCTGCAGCCGTTCCGCTCCAAGCTCTTCGGCCTGACCATCGACCCGCTGCGCCTGCACAAGATCCGCGCTGCTCGCCGGCCCA
>JALVEU010000178.1 GCA_027030565.1 Gammaproteobacteria bacterium
CGCACCTTTCTGGACTTCATCCTGACTCGTGCGGGTGCGGTGCTCTCCTAAAAACTCGGTTCCCACCGGCCCTCTCGTCTTCCCTCATCGCTGGGGTCACCCGGCCCGGGTTCACCGGGTACCCGAGCGCGCCGCGCGGTCCTGCTCGCGGAGCCACTGGAGTTTCTCTCGGATCCGGCGCTCCAGTCCCCGGTCGACTGGCTCATAGTAGCGCCGCCCCTCCAGCTCGGACGGCAGATAGGTCTCGCCTGCGGCGTACGCATCGGGTTCGTCGTGGGCATAGCGATAGGCCTTTCCATACCCCAGCGCGCGCATGAGCCGCGTGGGTGCATTGCGCAGATGCACCGGCACTTCCAGCGAACCCGAGCTGCGCGCATCCTCCATGGCGGCGTTGTAGGCCTTGTACACGGCATTGCTCTTGGCTGCGCAGGCCAGGTAGAGGATGGCCTGCGCGATGGCCAACTCCCCCTCGGGACTGCCCAGGCGTTCATAGGCCTGTGCGGCGTCCAGGGCCAGGGCGAGCCCGCGGGGATCGGCGTTGCCGATGTCCTCGCTGGCCATGCGGATCACCCGGCGCGCCACGTAGCGCGGGTCGGCGCCGCCGTCGACCATGCGGCAGAACCAGTACAGTGCCGCATCCGGAGCAGAGCCGCGCACCGCCTTGTGCAGGGCCGAGATCTGGTCGTAGAAGACGTCTCCGCCCTTGTCGAACCGTCGCAGGCTGGCGCCCACGGCCTCCTCCACGTGGGTCCGGCTCACCCGCGGGGGCTCACCTTCGGCAGCGGCCAAGTCCACCGCCAGCTCGAGGAAGTTCAGGGCACGTCGGGCATCGCCGTCGGCCGCCTGCGCGATCAGATCGCGCAGCTCCGGCGTCATGTGCACCCCACGGGCACCCAGACCACGCTGGTCGTCGGTCAGGGCAGCGTCCACCAGCCGACGAATGTCGGCCACACTCAGGGGCTTGAGTACGTATACGCGCACGCGCGAAAGCAGCGCGCCGTTCAGCTCGAAAGAGGGATTCTCCGTGGTCGCACCGATGAAGAACAGTGTGCCGTCCTCCACGTGGGGGAGAAAGGCGTCCTGCTGAGCCTTGTTGAAGCGATGGACCTCGTCGACGAACAGGACCGTCGCCCGCCCTTGCTCCCGACGCAGCCGGCGCGCCCGCTCCACGGCATCTCGGATCGCCGCCACGCCCGCAGTCACGGCCGACAGGCTCACAAAGGCCGCATCGCAGTGGTTCGCGATGATCCGGGCCAGGGTGGTCTTGCCCGTGCCCGGTGGACCCCATAGGACCATGGAGTGCAGGTGAGCGGACTCGATGGTGCGACGCAGGGGCTTGCCAGGCCCCACCAGGTGTCGCTGGCCTACGAACTCGTCCAGATTGCGCGGGCGCATGCGGTCGGCCAGCGGACGAAACTCGTCCGGTTGCTGCGTGCGCCCCGTGGAGGAGCCGCTCATGGCCGGGCTGCGGGTTGCACCTCCTGCAGACCCAGGACATCGACGCCCTCGGGCGGGTGGAAGCGGAACACCTCGGAATCGATGGGCGCGTTGAGCCGGAGATCGGAGAAGGCGATCCGCGTGGTCTGACCGAACTGGTCGAGCAACTCCATGCGCCGGACCACGGCACCCTTGAGTCCCATGCGCACCCGCACGAACTCCGTGTCCCGAACCCGCGGCTCCAGGGTGATCCAGTCCAAGCCGTCCTGGTGCACCACGCCCTTGACGTCGAACTCGTCGCCCAATTCCGCACGCCGATCCAGCAGTGCGATGGGCGCCGCACCCAGCGCATCGCGCTGGGGTTTGACCGTCACCTGCTCCAGTTCCTCGTCATAGATCCAGAGCCGCTGACCGTCGGCCAGGATCATCTGTGGATAGGGGCGTTCGTATTCCCAGCGGAAGCGCCCCGGGCGGGCGAGCCAGACCCGGCCCTCACCGCGCTGAATGGTCTTGCCCTGTTCATCCACGACCGCCTGCGTGAAGCGGCCCTGCAGGGTGTCGACCTCGTCGAAGAAGCGGTCCAGCCGCGTCGTGGCCGCCCCGTCGGCGGCCGTCGCGGCCCAGGGCAGCCACACGAGTACCCAGACCAGGAACCACCAGCTCCACATGCCACGGCGGAGGACCCGAGGTGGATGCTCTAAACCGGTCGATGGGCACACAGCCGAATCAGTCTCCAGGGGGCGGAGGCACCAGCACCTCCCGCGAGCCGTTGTGCTGGACGGGGCTCACCACCCCCGCCGCCTCCATCTCCTCGATCATCCGCGCGGCCCGGTTGTAGCCGATCTTGAGTCGACGCTGGACGTAGGAGATCGAGGCCTTGCGGCTTTCGCATACGATGGCCACGGCCTGATCGTACAGCGGATCGGTCTCCGCGTCAGCATCGGCCGGCTCCAGCCCGGGGATCGCCGCTTCGCCGGAGGCCGGTTCTTCCAGCACCTCGGGGACGTACTGCGGTGCTCCCCGGCCGCGCAGGAATTCCACCACGTTGTGCACCTCGTGATCGTCGACGAAGGCCCCGTGCACCCGAATGGGCATACCCGTACCGGGTGGAAGGTAGAGCATGTCGCCGTGGCCGAGCAGCTGTTCGGCACCCACTTGGTCCAGGATGGTGCGGGAGTCCACCTTCGACGAGACCTGGAAGGCGATGCGCGTGGGGATGTTGGCCTTGATCAGCCCGGTGATCACGTCCACCGACGGGCGTTGCGTCGCCAGCACCAGGTGGATCCCCGCCGCGCGGGCCTTCTGTGCCAGCCGGGCGATGAGCTCCTCGACCTTCTTGCCCACCACCATCATCATGTCGGCGAACTCGTCGACCACCACGACGATGTAGGGCAGCGGCTCCAGCGTGGGTGCCGGTGCCTCTGGATCGAAGGTCTTTTCCGGGTCGTACAGGGGGTCGGCGATGGGTGTCCCCGCATCCAGCGCCGCTTTGACCTTGCGGTTGTATCCGCCGATGTTGCGCACGCCCAGGGCCGACATCAGCTTGTATCGGCGCTCCATCTCGCCCACCGACCAGCGCAGGGCGTTGGCCGCCTCCTTCATGTCGGTGACCACC
>JALVEU010000179.1 GCA_027030565.1 Gammaproteobacteria bacterium
TTCACGTCCATGAAGCTGGCACCTGCCTTCAAGTCTCTGTGGTGCACGGGACGACCTCATCCAAGGGTATGTGCGCGCCGAAGGATCCCGCAGTCTCCCATCTCCGACATGCATCACCCCTGGTTCCAAACATAAACAAGGCCTCAGCGGCCCCACAACACTGCTGCGCAGACCAGCAAGGCGCCAGCGATGATGGCCCAGACCGTGCGCCGGTTGGCCGCCCGGAGCTCCTCGCGCAGGGCCCGGAGTTCCCGACTCTCCCATTGCACTCGGGTCTGACCACTGTCGAGCTTGCGTAATACCGAGAAGGCCAGCTCCGGCGCCTCGGGCATGCGCTCGGCCATGCGTGGGAGCTGGCGCTGCACACCCTGTACGAAGGCCCGTGCGCCGATCTGCTCGCTCATCCAGCGGTCCAGGAAGGGCTTCGCCGTCGCCCAGAGGTCCAGTTCCGGGTCCAGCTGCCGGCCCAGCCCCTCCACCGCCAGCAGGGTCTTCTGCAGGAGCACCAGCTGGGGTTGGATCTCCATGTTGAAGCGTCGGGCCGTCTGGAACAGCCGCAACAGCAGCTGGCCCAGCGAGATCTCCTTGATGGGCCGCTGGAAGATGGGCTCGCTCACCGTGCGGATGGCCGACTCGAACTCGTCGACCCGAGTCCCTTCCGGCACCCAGCCCGACTCCAGGTGTAGCTCGGCCACGCGCTTGTAGTCGCGATGGAAAAAGGCCACTAGGTTCTCCGCAAGATAGCGTCGGTCCTCCGGTGAGAGCGTGCCCACGATGCCGAAGTCCACGGCCATGTACTGTGGGTCTTCCGGGTGATCGTAGGCGATGAAGATGTTGCCCGGATGCATGTCGGCGTGGAAGAAGTTGTGCCGGAAGACCTGGGTGAAGAAGATCTCCACGCCCTTCTCCGAGAGTCGCTTGAAGTTCACCCCATGGGCGCGCAGGGCCTCCATGTCCGCAATGGATATGCCGTAGATCCGTTCCATGACCATCACGGTCTGACGGGTGTAGGGCCAATACACCCGCGGGATGTAGAGATCGGGTGAGCCTTCGAAGTTGCGGCGCAGCTGCGAGGCGTTGGCCGCTTCCCGCATGAGATCCAGCTCGTCCAGGATGGTCTTCTCGTATTCGGCCACCACTTCGCGCGGTCGCAGGCGCCTGCCATCCGGCCAGTAGCGTTCGGCCAATGCGGCCACCCGGTACATGAGGGCCACGTCACGCCGGATCACGGCCTCCACACCAGGGCGCAGGACCTTGACGACCACGGCCTCACCGCTGGGCAGGCGCGCGGCGTGTACCTGGGCGATGGAGGCCGAGGCCATGGGTTCCACCTCGAATTCGGCGAACAACTCGCCCACGGGCCGGCCCAGGGCCTGTTCGACCAGGTCGCGGGCCTGCTCGCCGGGAAAGGGCGGGACCCGGTCCTGGAGCTTGGCCAACTCGTCGGCGATGTCGTCGGGCAGCAGGTCGCGGCGTGTGGAGAGCATCTGCCCGAACTTGACGAACACGGGGCCCAGGTCCTCCAGGGCGCAGCGGATGCGCACGGCCCGCGGGACCTCTTTGCGCCCGAACCAGTTCCACGGAAAGAGGTAGTAGACGAAGCGGACGGGCCGCAGGAGATGGATGGTGAGGATGACCTCGTCCAGCCCGTGCCGGATCAGCACGAGATTGATATAGGCCAGCCGCAGGGCCTCGCCGGGGGTGAGAAGCCAGGTGGGTTTCACCGCGACTCCAGTCGCCGGATCCGGACCTCCAGGCGGTCGACGGCCTCGCGCAGGGCGTCCACCTCCTCCACGAAGCGTTCCACCTCCTCCCGGGCCGGAAACAGCCCGGATTCCTCCCGCAGGTATTCGGCGAGGCTCGTCTCCAGCGAAGCGCCCGCGGAGCGCAACCATCCCGTGGTCCCGCGAAACAGGTTTCCCACCTGATGTGCCGGGATGTCGCCGGTCACCCGGGCCAGCCACTCCTCCCAGTCGATGTCGAGCTCCCGCAGCCAGCCATACAATCGGCGGCCGGTCTCGAGATCCCCTTCGACGATCAGTTCCGGGGGCAGCGTCTCGGCGCCGCTGGCCGTAGCGACGCGAGCCCAGGTGGCCGGACCGGCCCGCATCCGCACGTCTGGCGCACCGATGCAGCTGCCGAGCACGCGCATGCGCCGTTCCAGGGGTGCGAGGCAGAATCGGATGCCCAGCCCCTCGACAACGATCTCGATCTGACGCCCGGCCAGGGGCCTCAGACCCCGACGCGCATCGGGGTCCAGGCGCAGGGCCCATTCGAAGGCCTGCTCAAGTGCCAGGGCCACAGGTCGCTCGATCATGACTTCACACCTTGTAACCGCGATGCACGGCGACCACACCGCCGGTCAGGTTGAAGTACGTGCAACGCGCGAAACCGACCTCTTCCATCATGGCCTTGAGCGTTTCCTGGTCCGGATGCATGCGGATCGACTCGGCCAGGTAACGGTAGCTGGACTCGTCGCGGGCCACCCAGCGGCCCAGGCGCGGCAGGATCTCGAAGGAATACAGATCGTAGGCCGGCGCGATCCAGCGGTTGGGCTGGGAGAACTCCAGGACCAGGGCCTGGCCGCCGGGCCGCAGCACCCGATGCATCTCGCGCAGGGCGTCGATCTTGTGGGTGACGTTGCGTAGGCCGAAACCGATGGTGACCGCATGGAAGACGTTGGAGCGAAACGGTAACCGCTCGGCATTGGCCTGGACATAGTCCAGATTGCCCACTACGCCTTCGTCGGTAAGCCGCTCGCGCCCCACCTCGAGCATGGAGGCGTTGATATCGCTGAGGACCACCCGCCCCTGGCGCCCCACTCGCCGGGCGAAGGCTCGCGCCAAGTCCCCCGTGCCCCCGGCCAGGTCCAGAACCCGTTGACCTGGACGAACCGCGGCGAGCTCCACCGTGAATCGCTTCCACAGGCGGTGGATGCCCAGCGACATGAGGTCGTTCATCAGATCGTAGCGGCGGGCCACCGAATGGAAGACCTGGGCCACCCGACGGGCCTTCTCCGGGGCCGGCACCCGCTCGAAACCGAAGTCCGTGACCTCGGGCGAATCCGGGTGGTGTCGTTGGTCGCTCACGGTGCTGGTCCGCTCAGGCCTCGGGCGGCTTGCGCTCGTAACCGGCCTCCTTCAGTCGCTGCAGATAGCGCTCCCACTTCTCGGCGTAGTGGGCGCCCAGATCGTAAAGCGTCTCCCAGGAATACAGGCCCGAGTCGTGGCCGTCGTCGAAGACGATCTTGATGGCGTAGTTGCCCACCGGCTCGATGGCCGTGATGGCCACGTCCTCCTTGCCCACCTGCAGGACCTCCTGCCCTGGGCCGTGGCCCTGGACCTCGGCCGAAGGGGAATAGACCCGCAGGTATTCGGCGGGGAGTTCGAACTTGGCGCCGTCGTCGAAGCTGATTTCCAGGACACGAGTCTTCTGGTGGAGCACGATGTCCGTGGGGACGTGTTTGGCCATCTCTTACCTCCCAAATACGCATGCGTTTGCCGCGCCCCCTACCCTCACAGGATGTAGCGGCTCAGATCCTCGTCCCGCGCCAGCTCTTGCAGTTGGGCGTCCACGTAGGCGGCGTCCACGACGAGGGTCTGCCCATCGCGGTCCGGTGCCGAGAAGGAGATCTCCTCCAGCAGCCGCTCCATGACGGTATGGAGGCGCCGCGCACCGATGTTCTCTGTGCGCTCGTTGACTTCGAAAGCAACCTGCGCGATGCGCTCCACCCCGTCCGCAGTGAAACGCAGCTGCACGCCTTCCGTGGCCATGAGGGCTGTGTACTGCTCGGTGAGCGAGGCATCGGGCTCGGTGAGGATGCGGATGAAGTCGGCGGTGCTCAGCGCATCGAGCTCCACCCGGATCGGGAGCCGGCCTTGCAGCTCCGGGATCAGGTCCGAAGGCTTGGACAGATGAAAGGCCCCGGAGGCGATGAACAGGATGTGATCGGTGCGCACCATGCCGTACTTGGTGGTCACGGTGCAGCCTTCCACCAGGGGCAGGAGGTCGCGCTGCACGCCCTCGCGTGAGACATCGGCGCCGGCATATTCGCCGCGGCGAACCACCTTGTCGATTTCGTCCAGGAAGACGATGCCGTTCTGCTCCACGTTCGCGATGGCGCGGGCCTTGAGGTCCTCCTCGTTGATCATCTTGTGGGCCTCTTCGTCCACGAGGAGCTTGAACGCCTCACGCACGGTGAGCTTGCGCCGCTTGGTCCGCCCTGCCCCCAGGTTCTGGAACAGGCCTTGGAGCTGGGAGGCCATCTCTTCCATGCCCGGCGGAGTCATGATGTCGATGCCCAGGGGGGCGGCGGAGAACTCGATCTCCACCTCCCGGTCGTCCAGCTGTCCCTCGCGCAGCATCTTGCGGAACTTCTGCCGGGTGGCACTCTCCTCGGGTGCGGCGGGTTCGAAGCCCACGCTGCGCGGACGCGGTAGCAGCGCATCGAGGATGCGCTCCTCGGCGGCATCCTCGGCCCGGTGACGGACCTTCTCCACCTCCTCCTCGCGTGTCATCTGGATGGCAGCGTCGACCAGGTCGCGGATGATGGACTCCACGTCCCGGCCCACGTAGCCCACTTCGGTGAACTTGGTCGCCTCCACCTTGATGAACGGGGCATGGGCGAGCCGCGCCAGGCGACGGGCGATCTCGGTCTTGCCCACCCCGGTGGGGCCGATCATGAGGATGTTCTTGGGCGTGACCTCCGCCCGCAGGTGCTCGGGCAGTTGCTGGCGACGCCACCGGTTGCGCAGGGCGATGGCCACGGCGCGCTTGGCCGCGTCCTGACCGACGATGTGCTTGTCCAGCTCCTGTACGATCTCCCGGGGGGTCATCTGGGACATGGTCGACTACAGCGTCTCGATGGTCAGATTGCGGTTGGTGTAGATGCAGATGTCTGCGGCGATGGACAGCGCCTCCTCGACGATCTCGCGTGCTCCCAGCTCGGTGTGAGCGAGCAGTGCGCGGCCTGCCGCCTGCGCATAGGGACCCCCGGAGCCGATGGCCAGGAGCTCACCCTCGGGCTCGAGGACGTCGCCGGTGCCGGAGATCATGAGCGTGCTATGCACGTCGGCCACGATGAGCAGCGCCTCCAGACGGCGCAGAATGCGGTCCGTGCGCCAGTCCTTGGCCAGTTCCACGGCCGCCCTCAGGAGATTGCCGCTGTGCTGGTCCAGTTTGCCTTCGAATCGTTCGAACAGGGTGAACGCGTCGGCGGTGCCGCCGGCGAATCCAGCCAGGATCTGGTCCTTGTACAGCCTTCGGACTTTGCGGGCGTTGCCCTTGACCACCGTGTTGCCGAGCGTGACCTGCCCGTCGGCACCCAGCGCCACCTGCCCTGCCCGACGCACGCAGATCACCGTGGTCCCGTGCATCTCCATGCAGTGCACCTCATCGATAAAGCCCGGCATTGTAGCACCGCCAAATCCATGGCTTCACCGCCCTCGCCCGCGGCACTGCCGGCGCGCAGGCTCGCCGTCCACCTGCAGGGGAGGCGGCGTGAGCGGGACTCAGCGGCTGGGGTGGCGACGGGCGCGGATGATCACGTCCACGCCTTCCACTTCGGTGCCTTCGGGGAGCTGGGAGAGGTCACCGAGCTGCAGGCCGTCGATGGTGATGTCCAGCAGTTCGCCGGTGTCCGTGTAGTAGATGTGGTGATGCGGGTCCAGATTGGTGTCGTAGAAACGGCGTGTGGGGTCCACCACCACTTCACGCAGCAGGCCCCTGTCGGCGAACAGGCCCAGCGTGTTGTATACCGTGGCCTTGGACACGGGCGAGCCTTGCGCCCCCACCCGAGCAAGCACGTCCTCGGCCGATACATGCTGGGTGCGCGAGAACAGCACGCGCCCGATCTCCACCCGCTGCTGGGTGGGCGTGATCCCGTGCCGGCGCAAGAGGGCGATGACCTCTGCGCGCGTGATCTCCCGCGGTGCAGCCCTGCCGTCCATGCTCCGATTATAGCGCAACACTGGAACGCGTCTATTTCCCGGCACAAGTGACCGGTTTTACGATGGATTTGTGTGGGCAGCCGTCGGTCAGCGCGGGGCGTGGACCGAATAGGGCTCCACGGGCAGTTCCGGAGGCAGTCCCAAGATTTGGCTGGCCACCAGGCGCGCTGAGGCGAGCCCCAAGACCACGCCGTTACGGAAATGGCCACAGTTCAGATAGAGCCCCGGAAGCCCCGGGTGTTCACCCAGGTACGGGATGCCGGCCGGCGCCGCCGGTCGCAGTCCTGCCCAGTGCCGCTCCACTGGGAACTCGGCGAGCCGCGGGACGAGCTCGAGCGCCGCCTCGTGAAGCAGTGCGCGTGCCTGCGCCGTGGTGGTCTTCTCGAAACCGGCCTCCTCCACGGTGCTGCCGCAGAGGATGCGCCCGTCCCTGCGCGGGATCACGTAGTGGTCGCGATACAGCACGATGCGCTGGAGCACACCCGGCTCGGCCCGGAACAGGAGCATCTGACCGCGCACGGGGCGCACGTCCAGGGGGGGAACCAGCTCGGCCGCCAGCAGCCCCGACCAGGCGCCTGCGGCGAGCACCACCCGGTCGGCCTCCAGACGCGTTCCGGATTCGAGCAAGACCCCGCCGACCCGCTCGCCTCGCTCCATGACACGCCGCACCGGGTGCCTGCTCAGGACCTGCACACCGCGTTGTTCCAGGGCCTTCAACAACGCCTTAAGCAGACGCGGGTTGCGGACCTGCGCCACGGCAGGCATCCACAGCCCGGACTCGAAGCCGGGGCCCAGTCCCGGCTCGCATTCGTAGACCGCCGTGCGGCTCAGGGGGAAGACCGGATTGATCTCGGCATCTTGCCAGGACAGAGCGGCCTCTTTGTCTCCGTCCAGCACGAGCAGCCCGCTCTGGACCCATTCTGGATCGATGCCGGTTTCCTCGCGGAGCCGTGCGCAGAACAGCGGATATTCCCGCTGGCTGACGGTGGCCAGGCGGGTCACCGCCTCCGGATAGCGCCACGGGTAGAGGGGTGAGAGGATGCCGCCCCCCGCCCAGGAGGATTCGCGGCCGGGCTCGCCCTTGTCCAGGATGGTGACCTCGGCGCCGTGCTCGCGCAGGAACAGGCCGGTCATCAGTCCGGCGACGCCTGCTCCGACGATGACGACGTGCTGCATGGCGGGGCTCAGGAGAACACGGCCGCCATGCGCTCGGCGAAGCGATCCAGGTCCTCTTCCGGGAGATGGTTGATGCCGGCGGCGGCTTGCCGGCCGCCTCCGGTGGGGAACTCGCGGCACAACACGTCGGCGCCCGTGCGTCGGTTGAGGGGCGCGCGCACGCTCACCACGTACCCCCCGTCCGGCAGCCGCGTGAGCAGCGCGTGTGCCCGGTCCGGATGGGCCCGGGCCAGCTGGTTGGCGAACACGCCGCTGACGCGTCGTGCCCAGGGTTCGGCCGGCAGGACGTAGATGGCGTAGTGTTCGCCCGCGATGGTCGGATGCAAGGCCTCGGTGTGGGCCAGGTCCTCTTCATAGCCACGCTTGAGCGCGTCGTAGGCCGGATCCTCGTCCATGAACCGGAAGGGATCTTCGTAGGGCTGGAGGCGCCGATAGAGCTCATCGGGGGGGAAGTGCAGGTCCTCGACACGCGCCCCGTAGCCGTTGTAGTTGATGAGCGTGCCGAGCACGCGCAGCCGTGCCAGCTGCTCGTCGGACAGGCCCAGGGGCTCGGCAGCCCTGTGGGCGGCGGCGTGAAGATTGTCCCCGAAGGCCGCGGTCACCGCCCAGGGTCGGTAGCGCCCCCCGAGCGCCTGATCCACCAGCAGGCTGGTGCAGGTCTCCGAGGCGGTGTCGATGGTGGCCTGGAGATTGGGGTGCTCGGGGATCTCCCCGGGATAATGGTGGTCGAAATAGACCACCCGGGCGCCGGCCTCCAGGATCCGTTGCAGGGCGGGGCGGTTCTTGTCGAGCGAGATGTCGAGCACTGTCACCTCGTCGCCGGCCTGTGCTGGGACGCGCTCCAACAGTGCGATGTCGCGCTTGACCCCCGTGACGAGCTCGGCATGGCGCGGGGTGGCCAGGCGGAGCTGGTGGAGCGCGCAGATACCGTCTGCGTCTCCATTGAACACGTCGTAGAAAGTCATTTAGAATCAGGATATTGGATTGGAGCGGCCGACCGGAATCGAACCGGCATCACGACCTTGGGAGGGTCGGGTTCTACCATTGAACTACGGCCGCGCTGAGAGACGGGTAGGGCTATTATACCCGTGGGGCCCACGTTGTCCGTAAGCGTACGGTGGACCACGCTGTCACCCGGCTCGGGTAGAATAGACGGTCCACGCCGCAACGCTCAACTGCATCATCCACCATCCGACCGTCGGCAACATGGAGATCCTCGTCAACGGAGAACCACGGCAGGTCAGCGAAGGGACCACCGCGCAGGATCTGGTCCGCAGCCTGGGACTGGAGGGCAAACGCCTGGCCGTGGAAGTCAACCGGGAGATCGTGCCGCGCAGCCGCTACCCCCAACACCGGCTGCGCCCGGGCGATCGGGTGGAGATCGTGCACGCCATCGGCGGCGGCTGAATGGGGCAGGAGGGCGTTGAGCCTCCGAGGGCCGGCCTCATCCCTTTTCGTCAACGTTCAGGAAGTCGTCATGTCCACTGCAGCATCCCTGAGAGCCCCGCTTGCCCATGACGGGGAGGACCGCCTCGAGATCGCCGGCCGGTGCTACCGCTCCCGGCTGCTGGTGGGGACCGGAAAGTACAAGGACCTGGAGGAGACCCGCGCAGCCATCGAGGCCAGCGGAGCCGAGATCGTCACCGTCGCCATCCGGCGTACCAACATCGGCCAGCATCCGGACGAGCCCAGCCTGCTGGACGTGATCTCTCCGCAGCGCTATACCATCCTGCCCAACACGGCCGGGTGCTACACGGCCGAGGACGCCGTGCGCACCTGCCTGCTGGCCCGTGAGCTGCTGGATGGCCACAACCTGGTCAAGCTCGAGGTACTGGGGGACGAGAAGACCCTGTTCCCCGACGTGGTGCAGACGCTCAAGGCCACCGAGCGCCTGCTGGCCGAAGGTTTCGACATCATGGTCTATACCAACGACGATCCCATCGTCGCCCGCGAGCTGGAGCAGATGGGCTGCGTGGCGGTCATGCCCCTGGCCGCACCCATTGGCTCGGGTCTGGGGATCCGCAACCCCTACAACATCCTGGAGATCGTGGAGAACGCCCGGGTGCCGATCCTGGTGGACGCCGGCGTGGGCACGGCTTCGGATGCGGCTGTGGCCATGGAGCTGGGCTGCGACGGGGTGCTGATGAACACGGCGATCGCCGCCGCCCGCAATCCGGTGCTGATGGCCTCGGCCATGAAGAAGGCCGTCGAGGCGGGCCGCGAGGCCTTCCTCGCCGGGCGCATGCCGCGCAAACGCTACGCTTCGGCTTCGTCCCCGGTCGACGGCCTATTCCTCTGAGTCCAGCGGTGACGGCGCAGGACGGCGCGCGCCGCGCCGTACGCAGTTTCGTACGCCGGGAGGGGCGTCTCACCCGAGCCCAGGCCCGCGCGTTGGAAGGGCTCTGGCCTCGCTATGGGCTGCGGCCCGAGGCCCTGCAGGACCTGGAGCAGGCCTTCGGAAGGCCGGGGCCGGTCACCCTCGAGATCGGCTTCGGCAGTGGGGACGCACTGGTCGCCCTTGCTCGGCGTCACCCTGAACGCCGCTACCTCGGGATCGAAGTCTACCGGCCCGGCATCGGGCGGGTTCTGCAGCGGCTCGCCGCGGAAGGGATCGAGAACGTGCGCTTGCTCGAAGGCGATGCGACGGAGCTGCTACCTTGGCTGCCTGCGGGCGTACTCGACGAGATCCTGATCTTCTTCCCCGACCCGTGGCCCAAGAAACGCCACCACAAGCGCCGCCTCATCCAGCCCGCTTTCGTGGCCGAGCTGGTGCGTGTGTTGAGGCCCGGTGGACGGCTGCATCTGGCCACCGACTGGGAAGACTATGCGTTGCACATGCTGGAGGTCCTGGAACGTGCCGAGGGCCTCGAAAACCTTGCCGGGCCGGGCTGTTTCGCAACCCGACCCGCGTCGCGCCCGGAGACCCGCTTCGAGCGGCGCGGACGTGCGCGGGGCCATCGCGTGTGGGATCTGCGCTATGGGCGTGTCGAGGCGCGGAGACCTCAGCCGCAGCCGCCCATGTAGCCGCAGACGGTGCAGAACTCACAGCCGTCACGACGCACCACTGCCAGACTGCCGCATTCCGGGCACCGTTTGCCGGGGATGCGGCCGGGCAGGGCAGGGGGGCCGGCCTCTTCAGGCTCGTCCCAGGCCACGGCACCCATGGCGTGCAGCGGATAGCCGGCCTCGTCCAGCAGTCCCAGCATGGCATGTCGATGGATGATGAGCCGGGCCATGTAGGCAACCGTGGAGGGCCAGTTGATCTGCTTGCGTGTGGCAGGGTCCCGGGCCAGAAAGTCTCCGCGGGGCTCCGGAAAGTCCAGTAGTTGGCGCAGCTTGCCGCCGGCCCAGGCCACGTCCACCACCCGCAGGTCGAAGGAGAGCGACTTGCACAGCCCGTCCAGTGGCCTTGGGTAGACGCCGGAGAGCCACACCGAATAGGGGCGGCGTGTCCCGTCCGGCACCACCAGCTCCTTGAGGCCCATCACGAAGTCGTCACCGGTCGATGGGTTCAGGACATCCACGGTCCACGACATGGTCCCGTCTACCCCGGTCTTGGGTTCCTTGGGCGACATGAGGGCGTCGAGCACGGGGGTTTCGGACTTGCGCTCGAAGGTGCCGAGCCGCCGGCAGCGTTCATAGATCACCCGGGCAAAGCCGGCCACCAGGCTGGGGGCATGGATCACTTGGTCGCCCAGCTCGAAGCTGAAGGCATCGTCGGCCACCAGTCGCATGAGACTTTCCAGCTTCACGCGCAGCCACTCACGGTCGCGTGAGCGCATGTCCATGGACAGCGACTTGGCCAGGGCGCCCAGCCCGCGCGGCTGCTCCACGCCATTCACCCAGACTTCGAAGGGGTAGGGTT
>JALVEU010000180.1 GCA_027030565.1 Gammaproteobacteria bacterium
TGGGGCGCCGGGGCGTACGGTGCGGATGCCGACATGGCGCTTCAGCCGCCGGCCTGGACGCGCTGCGAGACCAGACGTTCGACGAAAAAGGCGATGTCACCGCCGGCATCGGTGGCCGGCGGCCACTCCTCCATGCTGCGGGCCAGGCGCAGGAATCCCAGTGCGGAGCGGCTCTGCGGATAGGCGGTGACCACGGGCTCTTGCCGTTGCACCGCCTTGCGCAGGTCCGGGTCGTAGGGGATCGCGCCCAGGTAGCGCAGTACCACGTCGAGGAAGCGCTCGCTGACCGCGGCCAGCTTGCGGTACAGCGCCAGGCCCTCGCTGGCGTTGCGCACCATATTGGAGACCACGTGGAAGCGGTCCACGCCCTGCTCCGTGTGCAGCACCTTGATCAGGGCATAGGCGTCGGTGATGGAGGCCGGCTCGTCGCAGACCACCACGACCACGTCCTGGGCGGCGCGCGCGAATCCGATGACGTCCGGGCTGATCCCGGCGGCCGTATCCACCAGCAGGTACTCCACCGGGTGGCCGAGGTCGTCGAAGGCCCGAATCAGGCCATAGCGCTCCCGTTCGCCGAGGCTCGCCATCTCCAGGAGGCCGGAGGACCCGGGCAGGATCATGAGCCCCTCGGGCCGGTGGATGACGATCTCGTCCAACGTGCACTCACCCCGCATCACGTGGGAGAGGTTGCGGCGCGGATGCAGCCCGAGCAGCACGTCCACGTTGGCCAGGCCCAGGTCCGCATCCAGGAGCATGACGTCGCGCCCGAGCCGGGCCAACGCCATACCGAGATTGACCGAGACGTTGGTCTTGCCCACGCCACCCTTGCCCCCGGTGATGGCCACCACCCGTATCGGGGCATTTCGCTGGGCGGTCGGTGCCGTGTGGCCCCCGCCCTGCGTTTCCGTTGGCAGGCTAGAGATATCCATTGGCTGCGAGCCCTCCCGTGGTTGCGATTGCTTCGGTCGTGGCCTCCGGGTCCGGTGTGGCGTCCACGAACCGCTGGGCGGCCTCCTGGATCAGCGTCGCGGGCCTGGCCACCTGGATGTCCTCGGGCACGCGCTGGCCGGCACACACATAGGCCAGGGGCAGCTGGTGCGTGACGAGGCCGTCGATGGCCGCCCCCAGCTCCACTGCCTCGTCCACCTTGGTCAGGATGCATCCCGCCAGCGGCGCCCTGCGATACGCCTCCACCACCTCGCGTACGACACCGGCCTGGAGATTGGCGGCCAGCACCAGATAGATGCGCACCATGGGCACGGTGCGGAGCATGGCCAGCTGCTGGGCCAGACGCAGGTCGTGCTGTCCGAAGCCGGCGTTGTCGACGAGCACCAGGCGCTTGCCGGCGTTGCGCCGCAGCTGCAGCGCCAGCTCGTCTGGGGTCTCGGCGGTGTGCACGGGGACACCGATGAGCTCGCCGAAGCTGCGCAGCTGCGCCTGGGCCCCCACCCGTGAATGGTCGGTGCTGATCAGCGCCACGTGGCGCCGCCCGAAGCGCAATGCGAACCGCGCGGCCAGCTTGGCCAACGTGGCACTCTTGCCAGCCCCGGTGGGCCCCACCAGGGCCAGCACCCCACCCTGACGCACCACGTCGTTGCCGGCGGTCGGTACGCGCAGTGCGAGCTGACGCAAGGCCTCCTCCCAAGCCCGTTCGGGCGCCATCCCTGCGGGGAGCTGGGCGGCCAGCTCTCGGGCGAGCCCGCCACGCAAGCCGAACGCCTCCAGCCGTGCCTCGACGGATCCGGGCGGTGTTTCCGGATGCCGGGTCTGGATACCGCGCAGCTGGGCCTGGAGCAGCTCCTTCAACGACGCCAGCTCGCGCTGCATGGCCGCCAGCTCCTCGTCCCGAGCCGCCGCTTCCCGGGGTGTGGGGGCCGCCGGCGGCACCTCCGGCGCACCGGTGGCCGCTGGAGCCGACGAGACACTCGCACGGCTTGCGGCGGGCGTGCGGGCCTCGGCCCTGAGGCTGCTCTCCACCGCATGGGCGTCGAAGTCCATGGCGGCGATGATCTCCACGCCCCCCTCGACCTGTCGGCTGGACAGGATCACCGCATCCGGGCCCTGCTCCTCCCTGACCTTGCGAATCGCATCACGCATCTGCGGGGCGAAGTAACGCTTGATTCTCATGACGGCTTTCTCCGTTCAGTCCGCGCGTGGCTCGTCCTGGCGCGCGGGCCGGCCAGGCCCTGGCGGCCTGCCGGCGCTCCTTGGCTCATCCTCCGACCGTGGCGACCACCCGAACCTGCCGATTGTCCGGAATCTCGTTGAACGCCAGTACGTGGAGCGACGGTATCGCCGGCCGCAGCCACTGTGCCAGCCAGTAGCGGATTTGGGGTGAGACCACCAGCACCGCCGGTTTGCCTGCCATCTCCTGTCGCTTCACGGTCTCCTCCAGGCTCTGCAGGAGGCGTTGGGCGAGCCCCGGCTCCAGACCCAGGCCACCCTCGCCGCCCTGCAGGCTTTCCTGCAATATGCGTTCCAAGTCTGGATTCAGAGTCATGACATCCAGTTCGTTCTCTAAGCCATTGATGTTCTGTACGATCATCCGGGAGAGGCTGACACGCACTGCAGCGGTCAGGGCGACGGGATCTTGACTGCGTCCGGCATGCTCCACCAGCGTCTCGGCGATGGTCCGGATGTCGCGGATCTGTACGCCCTCGGCCAACAGGTTCTGCAGCACACGCACCACCACGCCCAGCGGCAAGGCCTTGGGTACCAGGTCCTCCACCAGTTTCGGGGCCTGTTGGGCGAGACGGTCCAGGAGCTGCTGGACCTCGTCATAGCCCAACAACTCGTGGGCGTGCTCCTGGAGGATCTTGTTCAGATGGGTCGCGATCACGGTGGCCGGATCCACCACGGTGTAGCCCATTGCCTGCGCCTGCTCGCGCTGGGCCGGTTCGATCCACACCGCCTCCAGGCCGAAGGCCGGATCGCGGCCGGGAATGCCTTGGACCGTTCCGAAGACCTGCCCCGGATTGATGGCCAACTCCCGGTCCGGATGGACCTCGCCCTGCCCCACGGGAACCCCGTGC
>JALVEU010000181.1 GCA_027030565.1 Gammaproteobacteria bacterium
CCTTCATACCGGCGACTTGTTCATCTACCCTGCGAGCGAACGCGAATCAGACATGCACCCACTGCAATTTGCAGGCGTAGAAACGCTGAGCGCACATGCCTTGAATGACTTAGCCCATCTCTGGGAATGTGTCCCGCATTCTGCCGTGACGCGGCAGGGCCAGCCCGCGTTTGAGTTCCTGAAAGGTGCCGGGATGGGGTTTGTCACCGTATTGGCAGCAGCGACCGCGTCATCCGCAGCGGCTTGGCTATTCGACCTCTTCTAGCCGGCCGTGGAAAAGTCACGAGCGGTCGGATTGCGAGGCATACGCAGCGCAACAACTGAACCCCATCAAGCAGATAGGCAGAGGAGCGAGCAGCACACAGCGCGGCAAGCGGGTTGAGTCTTTTTTCAGCCTGCTAGTACAGCTGCCTTTTGCGTGATCCCAAAATTCTCGCTTTTGACTGGTGAACCACACGCGCCCGCGAGGGGACGGCAAGGGGGGTTCAGGAAGCTTCCGACGCCTCGGGCTGTGGTCGGGCCTCGCGCTGGCGGGGCCAAGCAGTCAGCACCGCCTTGACCAAGGTGGCCAGTGGGATGGCGAAGAACACCCCCCACAGACCCCAGATACCGCCGAAGACCAACACCGCCGCGATGATGGCCACGGGATGCAGATTGACCACTTCAGAGAACAGGATGGGTACCAAGAGATTTCCGTCCAGGAACTGGATCACGGCATAGGCGATGACTGCGTAGAGGAACTCCGGTTCCGTTCCCCACTGGTAGTAGGCCACCGCCGCCACTGGGATCGTGACCACGGCAGCCCCCACGTAGGGCACGATCACCGAAATTCCCACCAGAAAGGAGAGCAGCATGGCGAAATTGAGGCCGAGTACGGTGAAGGTGACGAAGCTCACCGCCCAGACGATGATGATCTCCACGAACTTACCCCGGATGTAATTGGCCACACCGTCGTTCACCTCTCGCCAGACGGTCACCGAAAGTCCGCGTTCCCGGGGCAGGAATCCGGCGACCCAGTCGAGGATCTTGCGCTTGTCCTTCAAGAAGAAAAACACCATGAGGGGCACCAGGATGATGTACACCATGAACGTGATGAGCCCCATCACCGAAGACAGGGACACGCTCAGGACCTCCTGACCGGCGGCCAGCAGTTCGCGGCGTACCGCAGCGATGAAGCTCATCACCTGCTCCTCGGAGACCAGGCGCGGGTAACGCTCGGGGAGCTGCATGAGCAGAGCCTGACTACGCTCGACGATGCCCGGAACCTCACGGATCAGCTGCCCGGTCTGCTTGAGGAGCATGGGCACCAGCCCGAAGACCAGGAAGACCAGGAAAGCAACGAACAGTGTGAAGACGATGGCCAACGCCACCGCGCGCGGGATGTGCAAGCGCTGCAGACGCTCGATGGCCCCGTCGAGCACATAGGCGATGACGATGGCCGCGAGCAGAGGCGCCAGAATGTCTCCGGCGAACAGCACCACACCGAAACCCAGGAGCAGCAGCAACGCCAGAATGGCCGCCTGCGGGTCGGAGAAGTGCCGTCGGTACCAGTCCCGGATGAGCTCGATCATGGGCCTTGCGCCAAGAGCCGTTCGTAGGCCTCGCGGAACAGCCGCTCCAGCTCGTCGATCACCTCGGCCGCTGCGCGGCCCTGCATCACGTGCTGGGCCATGAGCGAGGAAGTCTCGTTGAGCAGCGGCTCTTTGTCGAGCATGAAATAGGTGTCCGAGAGGCGGCGGATGGCCTTGACGACGGACTCGTCGGGTGGACGGGGAATGGGCTTGGGCTCAGGAACCGCCCGTGCCTCCGGCACACTGGCCTCTGCGCCGGTGGACTGGGCCAGGAACTCGGCGAAACGCAGCAGGGTCCGGCGGTCCGCCTCGTCCAGACGCTCGAAGATGTCGAGCAGACGCCGTGCCTCGCGGCTTCCGGGCTCCTTGGAAGCCAAGCGCATCAGGCACTGGCGGCGTCGAGCCGCTCCTTCAGCCGCTGACCGCCGTGCTCGTGGCAGTACTGCTGTGCATATTCGAGCAGCTCCTCCATGGCCCGGTGACGGAACTTCTGCCGCTGGCGGACGAAAGAGAACTCGCGCTCCAGCGGGGGATCCAGGGGGATGGCCACCAGGGTGCCCAGGGCCAACTCCTTGCCCAGGGTCGCCTTGGAAAGGATCGAGATCCCCATGCCCGCCTCCACGGCGCCCTTGATGGACTCCGGACTGCCCAGCTCCATGCACACGTTGAGCGTACCCGGCTCCAGACCCTGCCGGGCCACGTAGTCCATGATGACTTCGCGGGTGCCCGACCCTTCCTCGCGGCAGATGAAGGGTTCGTTACAGAGCTCGTGCATGCGCAGTGTCTCACGTTCGGCGAAGTGGTGGTCCGGCGCCACCACCACCACGAGCTGGTCCACACGGCAGGGCTCCACGATGAGGTTCTTGTTGCTCACCGGCGCCTCGACCACCCCCAGGTCGATGGCACTGTTCTCCACCATGGAGACGATGCCGTCGGAATTGGAGACCTTCAGCTTGAGATTGAGCTCCGGAAACTGCGCCTTGAAGCCGCGCAGCAGGTCTGGAAGCATGTATTCGGCGATGGTGGTGCTGGCCCCGATGGTGAGCGATCCGGAGAGGTCGCCGGTCAGCTCCTTGACCGCGTTCTCCATCTCGTTGTAGAGCTCGAAAATCTTCTCCGCATACCCGTAAGCCTTGCGCCCTGCCTCGGTGAGCGTGACACGGTTGTGCACGCGATCGAACAACCGGGTGTTGAAGTGGTCCTCCAGCTGGCGGACCTGGAAGGTCACCGCCGGTTGCGTCATGTGCAGCGCCTCGGCCGCCTTGGTGAAGCTCAACAGGCGCGCGACGGTGTAGAAGACCTGAAGTCTGCGATCGGCCATCGGTGCACCCGATAAATCCCGCCACTACCGAGATAAACGCCCATTATATCAGCACACACCGATACGTCTTTACACCAAATGGGGGAGGCCGGAAGACCGGCGCTCTCCCCCGGGGGATC
>JALVEU010000182.1 GCA_027030565.1 Gammaproteobacteria bacterium
GGTGATGTGGCAGGCCACCTGGCGCGGGTGCAGCGCGGCCGAGCCGCGGAAGGAGAACACCGGCACCGGCTCGTCGCCGGGCTGGGCCTCGGTCACCGACCAGTCGATGGTGCGCCCGTCCAGGCGCGGCGGGGTGCCGGTCTTGAGCCGCTCCACGCGCAGCGGCAGCTCGCGCAGGCGCTCGGCCAGGGCCAGGGCGGGCGGGTCGCCGGCGCGGCCGCCGCGGTACTGGGCGTCGCCGATGTGGATGCGCCCGCCCAGGAAGGTGCCCACGGTGAGCACCACCGCCTCGGCGCGGAATTCCAGGCCCATCTGCGTGCGCACGCCCACCACCCGCTCGCCGGTCACCAGCAGGTCGTCCACCGCCTGCTGGAACAGGGTCAGGCCGGGCTGGTTCTCCACCGCGGCGCGGATGGCGGCCTTGTAGCGCACCCGGTCGGCCTGGGCGCGCGTGGCGCGCACCGCCGGTCCCTTGCGCCGGTTGAGGATGCGGAACTGGATGCCGGCGCGGTCGGCGGCCAGGGCCATGGCGCCGCCCATGGCGTCGATCTCCTTCACCAGATGGCCCTTGCCGATGCCGCCGATGGCCGGGTTGCAGCTCATCTGGCCGATGGTCTCGATGTTGTGCGTGAGCAGCAGCGTGCGGGCACCCATGCGGGCGCTGGCCAAGGCCGCCTCGGTGCCGGCGTGGCCGCCGCCGACCACGATCACGTCGAAGCTGTCCGGGAACTGCATGGGACGGGCAAGGGATTGATGGGAAAGGCAAAGTAACGCCGGGGCGGGGGGTTTGCAAGGTCCCGCACCGGTGACGGCGGTATTATTCAGAGCCGGTGCCCCACCACAGCCTGACGCGCTGAACCCTAGGGGAGATACTATTCTTGGAACACCCCATGAGAAACTATGAACCCCGTCATATCCAATACGCTACGAGCGCTCACCGAAAAACTCCTCGGCTTATCCGGGGACGCAACCCACGCGGCTGCAGATGGCTATATTGATCTTGACGTCAAGGATAGTGATGGGAAGCCTGAGATCTGGCCGGAATCCTGGTCCTGGGTATCTGATCATGGAGACAAGGCAACGCCCAGTGGCCTCTCCCGACTCCTGATCGCCCCTTCTGGCGCGGGCAAGACGACGCTTCTCAAGGAGATCGCTCTGCGCCTGGCGCGTAGTGGTGGCCCTCGGCTCGCACTTTACCTCCATTTGGGGTGGCTGCAGGGCGAAACCCCTCTGAACTACCTCGTCACCGAGCATTTACATGGCAGTACTGAAGCCGCCCAGGCCCTGCAAGACCTGGAGACGAGCGGTCGGTTGATTTACCTCCTCGACGGCCTCGACCAGGTCGACGGGGAAGACCTTGCCCAAACAATCAACGCCTGGGCCCGGAACTGTGTCAAGATCCTGGCCTCCCGCCCAATGCCCGATGCCGTGCTGAGTTTTTGGGAGACACGAGGTTGGGAGGTATGGAGGCTGGTGCCCGTGGGCCCCACGCGGGCAAAGGAATACCTGATGGACCCAACGAAGCAGCAGTTCTACAGCCATCTCATCAAGGAACGGGGGACCCGGGAGCTGCTCAGGCTGCCTTTGTACCTCAAGATGTTTCGAGACGCTGACTTCGGGCAGACCGATCCCACCGACGGTGCCGCCTTCTTCGACGGGTACTGGAAGTGGCGAACCGCACAGGAAAATCAGGCACGCAAGGGTGCTGGAAAGCGTGCACTTACTATCAAGGATTGGGAAAAGATTCGTGATAGGGCCCGGGAGTGCGCATGGCGGCTTGCCGTGGCGGGACACATTCAGGAATTCCGGACCATAGGCCTTTCTGGCGATGCAAGACGTGCGGTGCATGAGCTGGCGAATATCCTGGAGAACCACGACCTTGGGCGCTTCGATATTGTGGCCGTCGACGGAGCAGAAGGAAGGTTCGGACACCAAGCCTTTCAAGCCTACCTGGCAGCAGAGGCTATAGTAATCGAAGCCGTCAACGGGGGAGCGGGACCTGTCCTCTCTGTCGTTCTTGAAAGACTCCAGGAAGGGTTCCCGGAGCGGCTGGAGCCGGATTGTCCTCCAGCCAAGGACCTGACCTTCTGGACGGAGACCTTCGACCTCCTTCCGGGGGTCTTGGCCTTTCTGGAACCGCGTGAGGTTGAACAGGATCGCAGGCTTGGTGTTCTACTCTGTAGCTTGGCTGAAAGAGGACTCTTCCTTCTGGGCTGGCGCCTCGCCAAGGCCGCCTTGGCCCGGCGGGGCAGTGCAGACCCAGCGCTCTGGGAAGGTTGGCCGCTGGTGCTCTGGCAGCTGGTGCGCTATCGGCGCGACGCGGAGCAGCATTTTCCGGTGCAGGCTCCTGGCTGGGCCTATGATCCGTTGCCCCTGGCCATTGGCGCCCTCGATGCCATGTCGAGCGAGGCCCTGGATAGTCTGCGCCGGGGCATTGCTCATGCCTTGGAGAAGCTCTGCGGGTCCAGAACGCAGAAGCTTGGAGTCTATGAACTGGTCAACACCTATATGGGCTGGGACGGCACGCCCAAGACACTGGATGTGCATCGTGCCGCCTTCCGCCTTGGACAGAAGGACAGCTGTAAGCTGCTCCCGCAGCTTGCAGAGCAATTCTGCGCGGGAACTGGCCGTGCCGCTATACGCCCAACAGGCACGAAGGTAGCGTGGGATACGAAGGGGTCGCGCATCCCGGCGCCCGATGATGCCGAGTTTGGACGGTGGTTGGAGGCAAAGGCGGGCAATATACCGCCAGCCGAAGAGGTGAGGCGGGATCTGGAAGAGTTCAAGGAGTCGTTCTTCGCCCCCGATGCCGCCCCTACGAGCGAGGCATTCTGTCGATGGATAGGGGCTTGTTACCTGAACGACTTACTGTCCGATGGGACACCAATCCCCCTGGATGTCTCGCTACGCATGTTCAATGCCGATTGGACGTTGGGGATTCGTGAGTCCATCGTGGAACGCGGCGTCTACCGAACGAAGGACGCCG
>JALVEU010000183.1 GCA_027030565.1 Gammaproteobacteria bacterium
TACAACGACCTGCAGGACCTGATGGGCGAGCTGCGCTCATCACAACTGTCCGGCGACAACAGTCTGCTCACCATCGACAGCGCGCTGCGCTCGGTGTTCAACAACCCGCCCACCGGCGCCAACGGGGCCTATCGCTATCTGTCCGAGATCGGCGTGTCTCTGGACAAGAACGGGGTCATGTCCCTGGCCGATGAGGGGGCGGCCCTGGACGAGGCGCTGGCGGGGGACTTCAACGCCGTGGCCCAGCTGTTCGGCGGAGAGGGAGGATATGCGGTGCGCCTGGACGAGGCCGTGGACCGACTCGTGCGCTCCGGCGACGGCCTGCTGGAGCTGCGCGAGCAGGGCCTCAACGACCGCATCGATCTCGTGGACGACCGGATCGAAGCCACGCAGCGCCGGCTGGACCTGGTGGAACAGCGCTACCGCTCTCAGTTCACGATGCTCGACCGGCTCATGAGCGAGCTTCAGGTCACCGGAAACTTTCTCACGCGACAGCTCGACCAGCTCTCTGCTTTGTCGGGCAAACGGTCGTGACGCCATGTTCACAAGGAGTGCAGCAATGAACGCCAAGATCGCAGGCGCATTGGAGTCGTACCGGAACGTGGGGCTTCGCTCCGCGGTACTGGAAGCCAGCCCACATCAGATCGTGCAGATGCTCTTCGATGGTGCCCTGGACCGCATCGCCCAGGCCCGGGGATACATGCAACGAGGCCAGATCGCCGAGAAGGGGCGTCACCTCGGCCGTGCGGTGGCGATCCTCAACGGGCTGCGCCACGACCTGGACATGGAACGTGGTGGTGAAATCAGCGCCAATCTCGATGCGCTGTACGACTACATGACCCGGCGTCTCCTGGAGGCCAATGTGAAGAACGATCCCCAGGTCCTGGACGAGGTCTCGGGTCTGTTGCGCGAGATCCGCGACGCCTGGGCACAGATTCCCATGGAATACCGCGAGCGGCCTGCACAGGACGCGCGTGCGCAGGCCGCAGGCTGAGGAGGCATGAGCACATGAGTCAGGGACGCACACGGCTGCGCGTGGTGGACAACGATCGTCCCCAGCGCTGGGAAGGCATCGTCGCCCTGTCGGAGGCGATGCTCGAGGCGGCACGTGCAGAGCACTGGGACCGGGTCACGGAGCTGGCGCGGCGGCGGCGCAGCGAGGTGGAGCGGTTTTTCACCACACCGGTGGCCGAGCACGAGGCCGCGTGGCTCTCGGAAGGGATTCGCAGCGTTCTGGATCTGGACCGTGAGTTGCTGGAGCTCGTGGAAGCCGGGCGCGAAGCGAGTTCCGCGGCGGTGGTCCGGTTGCACCGGGGCCGCACGGCGCAGGCGGCCTACAGGCGCTGCGGCGAGGGCGGTTGAGCCCTCCTCCGGTGACCCGTACTGCGCGCGCGGTGATGCAGTACGTCTGCCCGCCGTGCGGCTTGGTCGTGATTCCACCACCGGTCGGTTGAACGGCCCGGTCGGGGCGTGCACCATGAGCGCCGCGCCCGGGCCTCCACGAGTTGCCCGGGCCATTGGCGGGCACCCGGGGCATCGCATCCACTTTCCCGGCCGTCCGCTCCATTCGGCACAGCGGCCCTTGTCCATCCCGGTATCCCGTGGCGGAGGCGCCACACGGCGGCCCACGGACCGGTGGCGCGCAAGGGCCATCATCACCGCAGTGCGACACGGGGCGACTTACGTGACCACCCAAGACGCAGCCTCTCCTTCCGCGACGGCCGGCATATCGGGGCTCCCGGCCACGGGCGGACCCATCGTCGTCGCCGACGAGGACCCGGCACGGGCGCGGGCGGTTTGCGACATCCTCGCCTTCCTGGGTTACGAGACCCTGTGCCTGGACCGGGCCGGGCTGGGGCGCACGGTACGTGGAGAGGTGGCCTGCGGGGCCATCGTGGTGGGCAACTCCGGGAGCGACGATGAACTGCTGAGCTTTCTGCGAGGTTCGCTGGAGCTCCATCCCTGCTGTCCACACTACGTGCTGCGCGGCGGGGACGAGCCGGGCCTGGACCTGCGCGAGCGCTTTCCGGAGCACTTCGTGCGGGAGCTGCGTTATCCCCTGGTCTATGCCGAGCTCATCAACGCCCTGGAGCAGGGCGTGCTGTTCCGCGAGGCGCGGGCCTGCGGCACATCGGCCACCCCGTCCATCTCGCTGTTTCGCGCCCTGGTGGGCAAGAGTCCGGCCATCCAACGGCTGCGCCGGGCCATCGAACAGGTGGCACCCACCAACTCCACCGTGCTGCTCCTCGGCGAGACGGGCACGGGCAAGGAGATCGTGGCCCGGAACATCCACTACTACTCCAAGCGCCGCGACAAGCCTTTCGTGGCCGTCAACTGCGGTGCCATCCCCAGCGAGCTGCTGGAAAGCGAGCTGTTCGGTCACGAGAAGGGCGCCTTTACCGGGGCGGTCAGTGCACGCAAGGGCCGCTTCGAGCTGGCCCAGGGTGGCACCCTGTTCCTCGACGAGATCGGGGACATGCCCATGCCCATGCAGGTCAAGCTCCTGCGCGTCCTGCAGGAGCGCAGCTTCGAGCGCGTGGGGGGCACACGCACCATCGAGGCCGACGTGCGCATCGTGGCGGCCACGCACCGCAAGCTCGAGGACATGATCCGCGAGGGGCAGTTTCGCGAAGACCTCTACTACCGCCTCAACGTCTTTCCCATCGAGCTGCCCCCCCTGCGTGAGCGTCTGGAAGACCTGCCCGTACTGATCAACGAGCTCATCGCGCGACTGGAATCCAGCCAGCAGGGATCCGTGCGGCTCACCGTCCGGGCGGTCGACGCCCTGGCGCGGCATGACTGGCCCGGCAATATCCGCGAGCTGGCCAATCTCATCGAACGCCTGGCCATCCTGTATCCCTACGGCGTCGTGGAGCTCGAAGACCTCCCCGAGCGATTCCGCCGTCTGGTCGGCGCGGACGAGGGCAGGGAGAAGGCCTCGTCCGCACCCGCTGCCACGCCGGCCGTCCCGCCACCGATGCCCGCGCGGCTGCCCCGCGAGGGTCTGGACCTCAAGCAGCACCTGAGTGACCTTGAGGTCCAACTCATCCAGCAGGCGCTGGAAGAGACCGGCGGCGTGGTGGCCCAGGCCGCCAAGCTGCTCGGCATGCGCCGTACGACGCTGGTGGAAAAGATGCGCAAGTACGGCATCCAGCGGGGCGACGTCCCGTCGGGAGTTTGACGGCCCTATACGCACCGTCCGTGCAAGTCATTGAAAACCGGGTACTCTCATAAGCGGCACGGCTCTTGCTAGCTCTCTGTCGAAAACGGAAATCCGTCGAGGCGGCGAGCAAGCATGGAACGGAGCGAGAACATCCGCAGGGAATCCGAGGGCGTCGGTCCCCTGTCTCTGGAACTGGAGGACACCTACCGCACCCTGCACGAACAGCTGCAGGGGCTGAGTGCGGAGCTGGCGCGCACGCGCGGCGAGCGGGACCGGCAGCTGCGCGAAAACACACGCCTGGCGCAGCGACTGCAGGTCCTGCTCGCCTCGCTCCCGGCCGCCGTGGTGGTCCTGGACCGTGCCGGGCGGGTCTGCGAGACCAATGCCCAGGCCCGGGCCTTGCTGGGTCCCCTGGATGCGGGGACGCCATGGGCCACCGTGGAGGCGCGGGCGTTCGCCCCACAGCGGCGTGTGGACGGCTGTCACGTGCTCGGAGACGGGCGCTTGGTGCAGGTGCACAGTCGGCCGCTGCTTGGTGAGCCGGGCCGCGTGCTGTTGATCCAGGACGTCACCGAACGTCAACGTCTCCAAGAAGAGATCGCACGCAGCCGGCGGCTCAGCAGCGTGGGCGAGATGACCGCCGCCCTGGCACACCAGATCCGCACCCCGCTGGCCTCGGCCCGGCTCTACCTGGCGCATCTGGAACGGCCCGGCAACACCTCGCGCGAGCGGGCGCGCGTGGTGGAACGGCTGCGGGGGGTCTTGCAGCGCCTGGAGGGGCTGGTGGACGAGCTGCTGTTGTTCTCCCGCGCAGGAACCCCGCAAGGCGCGGTACAGGACGTGGCCGCGGTGTTGGAGACCCTGCGCCGGCTGCTTGGCGCGAAGGCGGCGCAGGTGGCCTTCCACTGCCCCCGGGCGCTGGCGCGGCTGCGGGTCACCGCAGGGGAGGGGTTGCTGGCCACGGCGCTGCTCGCGTTGCTCGACAATGCCCTGCAGGCGAGTCGTTCTTCGGGCGGCGTCGCGCTGGAGGTGCGGCGGTTGCCGGACGGGCGTGTGGAGTTCGCCGTGCACGACGACGGTCCGGGGATCGAGCGCGCCATGCGCAAACGGGTCTTCGAGCCCTTCTTCACGACACGGCCCGACGGTACCGGCCTGGGCCTGCCCATTGCGCAGGGTGTGGCCGAGGCGCACGGTGGGGAGCTGGTGCTCGACCCGCCGCAGGGCTCCGGGACCACATTCCGCATGCGGGTGCCACCCATGGGCCACGGGTTGGTCGGAGTGGTGGAACCGGAGGGCCGGGCATGAATGCTCAGGCGGTGCTGGTGGTGGAGGACGACGCCCCGCTGCGCGAGGCGCTCACGGAGACCCTGAGCTACAAGGGCTACCGGGTGATCGGCGCCGAGGACGGCCGTAGTGCACTGGCCATCGTCGAACGCGAGCCGGTGGGGCTGGTGGTCAGCGATGTGCGCATGGCGCCGATGGACGGTCACGAGCTGCTGCGCAGCCTGCGGCGCAACCATCCGCAGATCCCCGTGCTGCTCATGACGGCCTACGCCAGCGTCGAAAAGGCGGTGTGGGCCATGCGGGAAGGGGCTGTCGACTACCTCACCAAGCCCTTCGAGGAGGCCGCGTTGCTGGAAAAGGTGGAGCGGCATCTGCCCCAGGAAGAGGCGGCGCAGACCGGCTTCGTGTGTGCCGACCCGGTGACCCGGCGCATCGCCGAGTTGGCCGCCCGAGTGGCGCGCGCCGACGCCACCGTGATGATCACCGGGCAGAGCGGGACCGGCAAGGAGATGCTGGCGCGATTCATTCACCAGCAGTCCCCGCGCCGCGCCGGGCCGTTCGTGGCCGTCAACTGCGCGGCCATACCCGACAACATGCTCGAGGCCGTGCTCTTCGGCTACGAGAAGGGGGCGTTCACGGGCGCCTATCAGGCCCACCCCGGCAAGTTCGAGCAGGCCGACGGGGGCACCCTGCTGCTGGACGAGATCGGCGAGATGGACATCGGCCTCCAAGCCAAGCTTCTGCGCGTGCTCCAGGAGCGTGAGGTCGAGCGCCTCGGCGCCCGGCGCACCATCGCACTGGACGTGCGCGTGCTCGCCACCACCAACCGCGACCTGGCCGAAGAGGTCCGCAACGGCCGTTTCCGTGAGGACCTGTTCTACCGGCTCAACGTGTTCCCGCTGTCCATGCCGCCGTTGCGCAACCGCCCGGGCGACATCCTGCCCCTGGCCGAGCGGGCCATCCGCCGGTTCGCCGCTCCGGGTCAGCCGGTGCCCGTGCTGGAAGAGGGGGCCCGGGCGCAGCTCCTGGAATACCCGTGGCCCGGCAACGTGCGCGAGCTCGAGAACGTGGTGCAGCGTGCGCTCATCTTGAGCGGGGGCGGCACCATCGGCGCCGAGGACCTGCAGTTCGGCGACGACCTCGCGGGTGGGCGGGAGGCCTTGGGCACAGAGGTGGGAGATCCGGCGGACAACGGCCGCCTGCAGGACGACCTGCGCCGGCGCGAGTTCGAACGCATCCTGGCCGCCCTGCGCGCCACCGGGGGCAACCGGCAGGAAGCGGCTGCGCACCTGGGGATCAGCCCGCGCACCCTGCGCTACAAGGTGGCCCGGCTGCGCGAGGCCGGGCTGGAGATCCCCGCCCGATTCGACGTCCATGCGGCCTGAGGCGTGGAAGGGAATACAGGAGGCACACCCATGAGCGACGATGCGATCCAGTCCGTACTGCAGCAGATGCGTATCCTGGCCGGTCAGGCCGCGGGCCCGCGCGGGCGCGACGAGCCCGCCGGGCAGGCGGGTTTCGAGACCCTGTTGGAGCGCAGTCTGGCCGAGGTCAACGCCAGACAACAGCGGGCCAGTGCCCTGGCCGAGGCCTATGAACAGGGCAGTGAACAGGTGAGCCTCACCGAAGTGATGATCGCCATGCAGAAGTCCAGCATCGCCTTCCAGGCCACCCTCCAGGTGCGTAACAAGCTGCTGGCGGCCTATCAGGAAATCATGAGCATGCAGATCTGAGGGAACGCTGCATGAGGCAACGGGCCCCGGCCCGGTCACGACCCAGGAAGGAAGACACCCATGGCCCTGGTACAGGCAGAACGGCTCGCCGCCCATATGCGGGGATTCTCCAAGCTCCCGGGCCTGCGTCAGGCAGGCCTCATGGTGGGGCTGGCGATGAGCGTGGCGCTTGGTTTGGCCATCGTCCTGTGGGCCCAGAAACCGGCCTACACCCTGCTGTTCGGCAATCTCTCCCAGACCGAGACGGCGGAGATCGCCGAGATCCTCGATCGCGAAGGCATCGCCTATCAGATCGATCCGTCCACCGGGGCGCTGCTCGTGCCCAGCGGCAAGCTGCGGGAGATCCGCCTGAAGCTCGCCGGGGCAGGGCTGCCGCGCAGTACCGGGGCCGGCTACGAGATCCTCGACCGCAAGCAGGGCTTCGGGACCAGCGAGTTCCTGGAAACGGTGCGCTACCAGCGTGCGCTGGAGGGCGAACTGGCCCGTACCATCGCCACCCTGGCACCGGTGGAACGCGCGCGCGTGCATCTGGCCATTCCCAAGCGTTCGGCCTTCATCCGCAAGCGGGAGAAACCCTCGGCCTCGGTGCTGGTGTATCTCTACCGGGGCCGCACCCTGGACCGCGGGCAGGTGCAGGCCATCGTCCATCTGGTCAGCTCCAGCGTGCCGAACATGGAGGCGAGTGCCGTCACGGTGGTCGACCAGGCCGGGCGCCTGCTTTCCGGGCCGGATCGTGCCGGGGGCGTGGAGCTGTCTCTGGCCCAGCTGGACTACACCCACCGAGTGGAGGACTCGCTGCGCCGACGCATCGAAGAAATCCTGGCGCCCGTGGTCGGGCTGGATCGGGTGCGGGCCCAGGTGGTGGCCGATATGGACTTCAGTGTGGTGGAGACCACGCAGGAGGTCTACGATCCGGATCCCAAGGCGCTGCGCAGCGAACAGGTCTCCGAACAGCGCACCGAGGGCACACCGCCGCCCATGGGTATCCCGGGTGCCTTGAGCAACCAGCCACCCCCGGCGGGCACCACCGATCCGCAGGGCGCGCTGCCCGCGGCCACTCCGGCGCCGGTGAGTACCAGCCGCGAGGCTCGGCGCAACTACGAGCTGGATCGTACGATCCGCCATACGCGTTCGCCGGCGGGCCAGATCAAGAGGCTGTCGGTGGCCGTGGTCATCGACGACGCGGCAGGCGTCGACGACGAGGGCAAGCCGGTGCGCAAGCCGCTGGACCAGGCCTTGCTGAACGACCTCACGCGCCTGGTCAAGGAGGCGGTGGGCTTCGACGAGCAGCGCGGGGACACGGTGCACGTGGTCAACGCCTCCTTCCTGGGGGCCGAGCAAGCCCCGCCGCCGCCCAGCGTTCCGCTGTGGCGCGAGCCTTGGTTCATGGACGTGCTCAAGCTGGCCGGCGGTGCCCTGGCCCTGCTGGCCCTGCTGCTCGGGGTGCTGCGTCCCGTGATGCGCACGCTGGCCAGCCACGGTGCGCTACCCGCCCCGGCCGAGGAGGGCGAGACGAGCGCGGAACCGGCCCTGGAGGGGGCGACGGAGCAAGCCGCAGGGCTCCCGGCGCCGGAGGCCGAATCGCTGGCCGAAGATCAGGTGAGCTTGAGCACCGACGCCGGGGCGGTGGCCCAGCTCGGCGGCCCCCGGGGCTATGAAGAGGAACTCCAGCGTGTCCAGACCCTCGCCGGTGAGGATCCGCGGCTCGCCGCGCGCATCGTGAAGGACTGGGTGGCCGACCATGCCTGAGCAGGCCGACGCACAACGCGACAGACTGGACGGCCCGCGCCGGGCCGCCATCGTGCTGCTCAGCCTCGGGGAGCGCCAGGCGAGCGAGGTGCTCAAGCATCTCGAGCCGGAGGAGATCCATGCCGTGGGCGAGGCCATGGCCTCCCTGGACCGCGTGGCCCGCGAGGACGTGCGGGAGGCCCTGGAAGCCTTTCTCCAGGAAGCGGAGGGACACACCCCCCTGGGATTGGGCACGGAGGAATATCTCAAGAAGATCCTGGTGGGCGCGCTGGGCGAACAGCGTGCCAACACGCTGGCCAGCCGTATTCTAGAAGGGCGGGAGCGCCCTGGACTCAGCACGTTGCGCTGGATGGAACCACGGGCCATCGCCCAGGTGATCCGCGCCGAGCACCCGCAGATCGTGGCCATCGTGCTCGCCCATCTGGAGCCGGCGCAGGCCGCCGAAGTGCTCTCCCTGTTGCCCGAGGCGCTGCGTGTCGAGGCGCTGATGCGCATCGCCCGCCTGGACGACGTGCCGCCCTCGGCCATCGACGAGCTCGGCCGTATCCTGGACCGGCAGGTGAGCGGCAGCGGCGACCTGCGGGTCGCCGAGGTGGGCGGGGTGACCACTGCAGCCCAGATCCTCAATGCGCTGGGCGGCGAGGCCGGCGGCGAGCTCATGGAGCGGATCAAGGCGCTGGACGAGGCGCTCGGCGAAGAGCTCGACGAGGCCTCGTTCCTGTTCGAGAACCTCCTGCAGGTGGACGATCGCGGCATCCAGCGCCTGCTGCGCGACGTCTCCACCGATACCCTGGTCATCGCCCTCAAGGGCGCCGACGAGGCGCTGCGCGAGAAATTCTTCCGCAACATGTCCAAGCGCGCCGCCGAGCTGCTGCGTGACGATCTGGAGGCCAAGGGCCCCGTGCGTCTCTCCGAAGTGGAACAGGCGCAGAAGGAGATCCTGAGCGTGGCACGGCAGCTCGCCGAGAGCGGCGAAATCCTGTTGGGGAACAGCGATGACTTCGTCTAAGTACGAGGATCCCGCCGCGGCCGGGGAGGTGCGTCTGTGGTCGGCCCCACCGGTGGGCGAGACGGCCGTGGATCCGGCCACAGGGGGCGAGGAGGTGCTCCCCCTGCCCACCCCGGAGGAGATCGAGCGCATCCAGCGCCAGGCCTACGAAGAGGCTTATGCACAGGGCTTGGAGGCAGGCCGGCAGGCCGGCGAGGAGGCCGTGCGGGCACGGGCGGCCGAGCTCGCAGCGGTCTTGCGCAGCCTGGCGCGGCCGTTGGAGGCGCTCGACGAGCGCGTGGAGTCGGAGCTCGTGCATCTGGTGGTGGCGGTGGCACGGCAGCTCATCCGGCGCGAGATTCGCACCGACCCCGGCCACATCGTGGCGGCGGTGCGCGAGGCCGTGGGGGTGCTGCCCAGCAGCGACGCCACGGTCCATCTCCATCTGCACCCCGAGGATGCGCATCTGGTGCGAGAGGCACTCACCGGAGAGCAGGACGAAGGCCTGTGGCGGATCGTCGAGGACCCGGCGCTGACCCGCGGCGGCTGTCGGGTGACCACCGAGGTTTCGCAGGTGGACGCCACCTTGGAGCGACGGCTCGCGGCGGTGGCCGCGCAGGTGCTCGGCGGGGAGCGGGCCGATGACGCAGGCGCCTGAGGGCGGCACGGGGATGCCCGATGCATCCGCCACGGCGCAGGCCGATCGGGCCGGGATCTGGGCCGAGCGATTGCGCCGCCGCCGCCAGTCACTGGCACCGCTGCCCCCGCCGGTGGTGGAGGGGCGTCTGGTGCGCATGGTGGGGCTCACCCTGGAGGCGGTGGGCTGCCAGGCCGCGGTGGGGGAGAGCTGCATCATCCGCAGCCCGGACGGTCACGAGGTGGATGCGGAGGTGGTGGGCTTCGCCGAGGACCGGGTGTACCTGATGCATGCGGGCGATGCGCACGGGCTCACGCCGGGTGCGCGCGTGATCCCCACGCGCCATGCTGCGGAGGTGGCGGTGGGGGAGGCGCTGCTCGGCCGGGTGCTGGACGCGAAGGGGCGGCCCTTGGACGCCAAGGGTCCGCTGCGCCTGGACCAACGCGCCAGGATCACCGGGCGGCGCATCAATCCCATGGGTCGTCCGGTGATTCGCGAACCGCTGGACGTGGGCGTGCGGGCCATCAATGCGCTCCTCACCGTGGGGCGCGGACAGCGGATGGGTCTGTTCGCCGGCAGCGGCGTGGGCAAGAGTGTGCTGCTGGGGATGATGACCCGCTACACCGAGGCCGACGTCACGGTGGTGGGGCTGGTGGGCGAGCGCGGGCGCGAGGTCAAGGAATTCGTGGACAACATCCTTGGTGAGGAAGCGCGCCGCAACGCCGTGGTGGTGGCCTCGCCGGCCGACGAACCGCCCTTGATGCGCATCCACGGGGCCATGCTCGCCACCACCATCGCCGAGTACTTCCGCGATCGCGGACTGCGGGTCCTGCTGCTCATGGACTCGCTGACCCGGTTCGCCCAGGCGCAGCGCGAGGTGGCCCTGGCGGTGGGCGAGCCGCCCGCCACCAAGGGTTATCCACCTTCGGTGTTCGCCAAGCTGCCCCAACTGGTGGAGCGTGCCGGCGTCGGGGATCGCGGCGGCTCCATCACTGCCTTCTACACGGTGCTCGCCGAAGGTGACGACCAGTCGGATCCGGTCGCGGACGCGGCCCGTGCCATTCTGGACGGCCACGTGGTGCTCTCGCGTGGGCTGGCCGAGAGCGGCCACTATCCCGCCATCGACGTGGAGGCCTCCATCAGCCGACTCATGACCGAGATCGCCGAGGAGGCGCATCTACGGGCGGCACGCTGGCTGCGCGGCCAGCTGGCCCTGTACAACCACAACCGTGACCTGATCAGCGTGGGTGCCTAC
>JALVEU010000184.1 GCA_027030565.1 Gammaproteobacteria bacterium
TGCAGCCAGCGCTGCCCGCGGCCACTCCAGCAATGGGCGCACGAGGCATCCCACACCGAAGGGGACTTCCGCAGGCATTCCGGATAGCCCGCGGGGTCCAGCCCCCCGCAGGAGCTGCAAGAGCACCGTTTCGGCCTGGTCGTCGGCATGATGGGCGACGAACAGCGCGGAGCCGGGGCGCATGTGTGCACGCAGCGCCGCATAACGCGCCCGCCGGGCGGCGGCCTCCGGGCTGGCACCGGGCGGAGGAGCGGCATCCACCCGGAGCACCTCCAGGACTACGCCCAGCTCCCGCGCCTGCGCCCGGCAGTGACGGGTCCACGCTTCGGCCTCGGGGAGCAGTCCGTGGTGGACATGGAGCGCCCGCAGAGGGGGCCGCGAGCGGAGCCCAGCCAACACATGCAGCAACACGGTGGAGTCCAGTCCCCCGCTGTAGGCCACCAGCCACTCGGGACGGCCGCCATGGGCGGCGAGCCGGCGGTGCAACAGGCGCGGGTGGAAGGATCGGGACACGGGCATGCAGGCTCCCCCTGAGCGGATCCGCTCAGGGGTTTCCGGCTTCGCGATCAGTCCTCGTGGCGTCCCACACGCATGAGGCGCTCATACCGCCTTTCCAGCAGCTCCTCCAGCGGCAGCTCACGCAATTCCTGCAGACTGGTGCTCAACGCGGTGCGCAGGTTCTCCGCGGCCGCGCCGGGATCGCGGTGGGCGCCACCCAGGGGCTCGGGGATGACCTCGTCGATCAACCCCAGCTCCTTCAATCGCCAGGAGGTGATGCCCATGGCCTCGGCGGCCTGCGGGGCCTTGTCGGCGCTCTTCCACAGGATCGAGGCACAACCTTCCGGCGAGATGACCGAATAGGTGGCGAACTGCAGCATCATCACCTTGTCGCCGACACCGATGGCCAATGCACCTCCGGAGCCGCCTTCGCCGATCACAGTGCAGACGATGGGGACGCGCAATCCGGCCATGACCTGTAGATTGCGGGCGATGGCCTCACTCTGGCCACGCTCCTCCGCCCCGACTCCAGGGTAGGCCCCCGGGGTATCGATGAGCGTCACCACCGGGAGCCCGAACTTCTCGGCCAGGCGCATGAGCCGCAGCGCCTTGCGGTAGCCTTCCGGTCGCGGCATCCCGAAGTTGCGCTGGATCTTCTCCTGTGTGGTGCGCCCCTTCTGGTGGCCGATCACCATCACAGGCTGACCCTCGAAGCGGGCCAGCCCTCCCACGATGGCGGCATCGTCGGCGAAGCACCGATCGCCGTGGAGCTCCTGGAAATGCGTGAACAGGCGTTCGACGTAGTCGAGAGTGTAGGGGCGCGCCGGGTGCCGCGCCACCTGGGAGACCTGCCATGGAGTGAGTTTGGAGAAGATCGACTCGGTCAGCGCCCGGCACTTCTCGCGCAGGCGTGCGACCTCTTCGTCCACGTCGACCTCCGTGTCGTGCCCCACGTAGCGCAGCTCGTCGATCTTGGCCTCGAGCTCGGCGATGGGCTGTTCGAAGTCCAGGAAGTCGGGATTCATGCGTCGCTCCACAGGGACACGAGGATTCAACGCCCGCATGGACGAGGGCCTCGAGCACAACACGGCTGCGAAATTCTACCGCAAGGCCTTGCCCTGCGGCGGTCAGTGCATGGCCGAGGCCGCCCGGGCTGGGGGTAGCGCGGCCCGAACCTTGCCGTAGACAGTGGTCACGCTCACCACGCCTTCCAAGGCCTCCAGGCGCCGAATGAGGCCTTCCCTCGGCGCCACCCGGCAGTGCTCGTCCAGATCGAGCGCAGCACGCGCCTTGGCGTTGGCATACTCGATCCGAACCCGCGCACCCTGCTCCTGAAACGGCTGCAGCGCGGCTTCCAAGCGTTCCACGAACCCGGCCTCGGGATGCGGCACCTGCAGCCGGATCTCCAGCCGCTGAGCGTATCGGGCCCGAGCATCGTCCACGTCCATCACCTCGCGGGCACGGACACGCGGCTGTCCGGAGAACTCGTCCAAGGCGATGCGGCCCTCCACGACGACGATGCGGTCTTTGGCGAGCAACGCCCTCCACCGCTCGAACTCTTCCCCGAACACGGCCACCTCCATGCGTCCCGTGCCATCGTCCAGGGTCATGAAGGCCGCGCGCCCCGACTGCATGTTGCGTGTGCGAACGGCAGTGATCAACCCGGCCACCACCGCCGACTCTTCGCGCTGGACTTCTCCGCACTGCCATTCACCCAGGCTGCGGCCCACGATGGCGGCCAGCTCCGTCCGGTATCGATCGAAAGGATGACCGGTCAGGTACAGCCCCAGGGTTTCCTTCTCGCCCGTCAGGCGCAGGTCGTCGTCCCAGTCGGGGATCTCCGGGGTGAGCCCGGTGGCGGCCGACGCCACGGGACCACCGAACAGATCCGCCTGGCCCGTCTCGCGGCTGCGCGCGTGCTGCTCGGCAGCGGCCATGGCACGACCCAGGTGCGCCATGAGCGATGCCCGGTTGGGACCAATGGAATCGAGGGCCCCGGCCCGAATCAGGGCCTCCAACACCCGCCGGTTGATCTTCTGGCCGTCGCAGCGCACGCACAGGTCCTCCAGGCTGCGAAACGGGCCCTGGCCCTCCCGCTCGGCGATCAGTCCCTCGATGGCCGCCTCGCCCACGCCCTTGATGGCACCGAGGCCATACACGATGGTGCCCCCTTCGGTGACCGAGAAGGCGTAGGTGGAGCGGTTGACGTCGGGCGGGGCGATCTCCAGGCCCATACCACGGCATTCGTCGATGAGGGTGACCACCTTGTCCGTGTTGTCCATGTCCGCCGAGAGCACGGCGGCCATGAACTGGGCCGGATAATGGGCCTTGAGCCAGGCGGTCTGATAGGAGAGCAGGGCATAGGCCGCCGAGTGCGACTTGTTGAATCCGTAGCCGGCGAACTTCTCCATGAGGTCGAAGATATGGGCGGCCGTCTCGGGCTCCACACCGCGCTCCACCGCACCCTGCATGAAGATCTCGCGC
>JALVEU010000185.1 GCA_027030565.1 Gammaproteobacteria bacterium
CTTCATTGCGGTGTTCGGCGTGGCGATGCTCAACGGCATCGTGCTCATCTCCTTCATCAACGAGCTGCGCGAGAAGGGCCTGTCCGTAGGTGATGCGGTGCGCAAGGGCGCGGAGCTGCGCCTGCGCCCGGTGCTCATGACCGCCAGCGTGGCCATCCTGGGCCTCATCCCCATGCTGCTGTCCTCGGGGGTGGGCGCCGAGACCCAGCGCCCCCTGGCCTCGGTGGTGGTGGGCGGGCTCATCACCTCCACCTTGCTCACCTTGGTCCTGCTGCCGGTGATCTATGAATGGATCGAGGCGCGTAAGGAGAAATCCGCATGAAAGAGGTCAAGGCCTTCCTGCACCGCAACCGCGTGGCCGACGTGGTGCTGGCCCTCAAGGAGGCCGGCATCGTCTGCCGCAGTTGCCACCTGTCGGTCATCGATGTCAAGGGCACGCTGGAGGCCCTGGACAACCGCGAACGCGACTTCTCCCTGGAGCTGGGCGAGGAGGTCATCACCGCGGTGAAGCTCGAAGTGGTCTGTACGGACGAAGAGGTGGACACCGTGGTGCGCACCATCCGGACCCACGGCCGCACCGGCCAGCCGGTGGCGGGCTGGGTCTACGTCTACGACATCGAAGCCGCCTGGCCCATCGACGAAGGCTGAGCCGTGTCCATTTGCTTTCCCTTAGCGCACCACTTCGATATCAACATCCAGCTTTAACCGGCCCCACGCCCGATCTGCCGTCATGACTGGCAGACGTTTGTCCACGGCCAGCGCCAGACAGGCGCGATCGGCCAGGGAGAGGCCATGGTTGCGGGTCTGCGTAAACAACCGGCCCGCGGTCTCTGCCTGTTCGGGCGTAAAGGGGTCGAAGATCACGCCGACCTCGATGAACTCCTGTTGCATGCCCTCGACATCCACGCCCCGTTGCAGCGACTTCTGCAACACCTCGGACCAGTTGACGGCCGAGACACGCGCCCCCTCCAGCACCGGAGACACCCGCTCTCCACCTGGCTCTTCGTGCAGGAAAGCCAGCAGCGCCGAGGCGTCCAGGACCACACTCATGATGAGCCCGCTTCCCGCGCCGCCTCGGCCCGCCGCTCGGCGATGAGCTCGTCCGCGAGGTTCACATCCCGGGGAACGTGCCTGAACCGCTCCCGCAGTCGTCGCTCCACCGTCTCGCGCCGCTCCAGCACCAGACTCTCGCCCACCTTGCGGGCCACGAGCCGGTCGCCGGGCTTGAATTTCAATGCCTTGCGGAGGGCGGCGGGGATCACCACTCGGCCTTGGGCTCCGATTCGGACTTCGTTGTCTGTAGGTGCCATTTGGTATGTCATGTGCCACGAGCATCAAAAGTGTGGCACATGATATTCCTTCGGTCCACATCGACTTGGATTCGGCTACCGGGACCTATACCCGCCCCAGGATGGCAATTCCATCCAAACCGGCGCGTGTACGGCTGGTGGCCAATCGCCGAGTCGTGCGCCCGTGCCCATGGCAGGTGCCCCGCGGTGCGCGACGACTGCAACGGATTGGATATCCGTTCGTCGGGCAGGCCGGGGCGTGCGCTGCGCTGCGCCACACTCGTTCCCTGCGGTATGCTCGCGGCATGAAGTGCGGACGCAAGTCTGGGGCCTGCGCGGGCAGCGCCTTCCGGGCGCTTCGCCTCGTGTGTCTGCTCCTGCTGGCGCTGGCGCTCCCGGCCGGGCCCACGCGCGCGACGGAGCCGCCGGACGCGCTGGCCCAGCGCCAGGCGGAGATCGAGCAGGAGGCCAAGGCCATCGAACAGGCCGAGGCGCGGCTCAAGGCGCGCAAGGCGGAGATCGACAAGACCCTCTCGGGCCTGCCGCAGGCCACGGTCACCGAGGCCGATGTGGAGAAGGCGCGCACCGAGATGGAGGCGGACGAGGTGGAGGCCGCCTCGGTGCGGATCGAGCTGGTCTCCACGTCGCGGCGGATCGCCTCGTTGAAGGACCGCCTGGCGCAGACCGAGGCCCAGCTGGCGCGCCTGCAGGCCAACGGCAGTGCGGATCCGAAGACGCTGGATTCGCTTCGCCGGTCCCTGGACCACCAGCGCAAGCGCCTGGCGCTGGAGCAGCAACATCTCGAGCACCTGCGCCGCCGCCTGGAGCTCGCGCAGCGCCGTATCGCGCTGTCTCGGCGCCTGTGGTCCGCATTGCAGAGCGCCTACCAGGCCCGCCAGACCCTGCAACACAAGGCGTCGCTCACGGAGCTGCAACAGCGCCTGCAGGAGGCCCAGCAAGAGGCCGAACGGAAGGCGGCGGCGCTGCGGGCGAAGATGGATCGGATCGCCGGCGACGATCTGAACGCCGTGGCTCGCCGCCACGTGCTCATGGCGCAGATCGAGCAGGTCATGGGGCGGGTCTTTCTGCTGCGGCTGCGCGTGGCCCTGGAACAGGCGCGCACCGAGCTCCAGGGGCTGGCGCTGTCGCGTCCCGATCCCTCGGCGGACCCCAAGGATCTGCAGGCCTCCATCCGCCAGATCGCGAACATCGAAGGGGCCATGGCGCCCCTGGTGGACGTGCTGAAGCGCAAGCAGGCGCTCATCGAACAGGAGCTCGGCCTGTTGCGCAGCAATCCGGACCTGCAGCGCGCTGCGGGCAGTGACTATCGCGATGCGGTGGACGCGCTGCAGTCCACCCTGGATCAGTTGCGCGCCATTCAAGAGCAGATCACCGGTTTCATCGCCCAGCTGCACCAGAGGCAGGCCGAGTTCGAACAGGCCTACAAGACAGCCACGGCACGCAGCCTGACCGCCCGGGAGCGCCTGCCGGCGAGCCGTGAGGGCTGGGCACGGCTCGGCGCCGAGCTGCGGGCCCTGCCGCACACCGCCGTGGGTATGGCGCGCACCGTGGTCGGCGACCTGCGCGCGGCCTGGGCCGGAGCGGACCTGGAGCGGCGTTTGCTGCTCGTGGCGCTGGAGTTGGGTTGGCTCGCGCTGCTGGGCGCGCTGGCCCGCATCCCGG
>JALVEU010000186.1 GCA_027030565.1 Gammaproteobacteria bacterium
AACAAGACCGGCGAGTGGCGCAACTACACGGTGGATGTTGCGGAGGCCGGTACGTACATGCTGCAGATGGAAGTCGCCACGCCCAGGTCGGGTCGCCGCGTGCGCGTGGAGTTCGACGGAGTGGACGTCACCGGAAGCGTCGAGCTCCCCAACACGGGGAGTTGGAGGGCGTGGACCACGGTCTCCGTGCCCGTCGTGCTGAAGGCTGGAACGCAGGTCATGACGTTCCGGGTGGAGCGTGGCGGCTTCAACATCGCCCACTTCGATCTCCGGAAGTCCGGGGGTTCGTAGGCAGCTAGATTCGGGCTTCGCTGCCACGCAGGGAACTCATCGGGTCGCCTTGTAGTACTTCAAGCCCCGTGGAGATCGACCCGCCCCTTGCGCTGCGGCGCAGGGGCGGGTCTGTGTATCCGGCTTTGTAGCTGGCGGGTCGCCTACATCGGATTGGTATCGTTCCGATAGGCCGGGACTGCGTCTCAGACAGTGACGGGGCGGAAAAGCGGTGGTCTGCAAGGAGCGCTGTCTGCGGCCATGCGGTTCCTGGTGGATCTCGCAGGCGCCGGTGAGACTCGCTCGGTTCGTCCTTGAGCCGGTTCACCGCTGCGCGTACCCTTACAGACCGTTGCGGTGGTTTCACTGCATCCGCCCACCAGCTTCCAGGGGTCGCCAATGGTCAAGACCATCACCGCCGTCTATGCCAGCAGCGGCGCAGTCCGCAACGTACTCGATGACCTGATCAGTGAAGGGATTCCCAACGAGAAGTTCTATGCAGACTTCGAGACCAAGACCGTCAAGGTGATCATCCCCTCGGAGATCGAACCGGAAATCCGCGAAATCCTCCAGCGTCACGACCCGGTGGAAGTCCGTTGAGCACGGCCTCGCGCGGTCGCATGGCCTGCCGAGGGGCGGTGCTGGCCACGGCGCCTCGGATCTGAGGGAGCTCGCAAACCTCTTACCAGTCCAGGGCTTGTGTCCCGGAACCCTGTTCCGCTGATGCCGAATCCGGGGTGTTGGGCGCACCGCGGGGATGGTGAGCGAAGGCTCGCAGGTTTTCGGATCGCGCGAGGCCGCGAAACCTTCGGCCTGATGTGGGGGCTCCGTCCCGGCCGATCCGGCCGCCTTTCGCGCGCTGTCTCTGGCATGGGTCCCGTGTGCCCGATGTGCGTGGCAGCGCGTCGCCCTTTGCGAACATCTGGTTCCCCAAGGGGCGTTTCGATCGGAAGGGTTGCGGTTGCCGGGCCGTGCGGACATGCGTCGAGGTTCTCGGCTATGATCCCGTTGCATGCATGGGTGCATCCGGAGTGAGCGAGCATGAATGAGCGGGAGCGGCGGCATACCCTCCGTGACCTGCGGGCCATGAAGCGTGAGGGACGGCCCATCGTGTGCCTGACGGCCTACGACGCAAGTTTTGCGCGGATCCTGGACGTGGCAGGTGTGGATCTCGTGCTGGTGGGTGACTCGCTGGGCATGGTGGTCCAGGGGCACGACACCACGGTACCGGTGCGGCTGGAAGACATGATCTATCACACGCGCTGCGTGGCTCGGGGCGTGACCCGGGCCCTGCTCTGTGCCGACCTGCCGTTCGCCACCTATGGGACCCCGGATCAGGCCTTGGAGAGCGCCGCACGGCTCATGCGCGAGGGCGGGGCGCAGATGGTGAAGCTGGAGGCGAGCCTCAATCAGGCGGAGATCGTCCGCCACCTCAGCGACCAGGGGGTTCCGGTCTGTGCCCACTTGGGTTTGCGGCCCCAGTCGGTACACAAGCTGGGGGGCTATCGCCGTCAGGGCTCGGACGAGGCCAGTGCGGCACAGATGATCGAGGATGCAGGGAGCTTGGTGCGCCATGGAGCTGACCTGCTTCTCGTGGAGTGCGTGCCTGGGCGGCTGGCGGCCGAGATCCGTGCCAATGTGGACGTCCCGGTGATCGGTATCGGGGCGGGCCCCGACTGTGACGGGCAGATTTTGGTTCTGTATGACGTGCTGGGGGTCAGTGCCGGCGGGCTGCCACCGTTCGCGCGCAGTTTCCTGCCCGGCACCGAGTCCATTCAAGAGGCCGTATCCGCCTACGTCCAGGCCGTGCGCCAGGGGCGTTTCCCCCCTAAGGATTGAGCCGTGCAACAGGTTCACGACGTTCCCGCCCTGCGGGCGGTGCGCAACTTCTGGCGCTTCGGCAGGGAATCGGTGGCCCTGGTGCCCACCATGGGCAACCTGCACGAGGGTCATCTGACACTGGTGCGAGAGGCGAGGGCGCGGGCCGATCGCGTGGTGGTGAGCATCTTCGTCAATCCGCTCCAGTTCGACCGGGAGGACGACCTGCGTGCCTATCCGCGCACCCTGGAGCAGGATGCCCAGCGACTCCAAGCCGAAGGCGTGGACGTGCTGTTTGCGCCCGACGAATCGGTGATCTACCCACACGGTGCCCGGAACAGCACCTTCGTGGAGGTTCCGGAACTGGGTACGAGCCTGGAGGGTGCGAGCCGGCCGGGGCACTTCCGTGGGGTGGCCACTGTGGTGGCCAAGCTCTTCAATCTGGTCCAGCCGGACCTGGCCTTTTTCGGCGAGAAGGACTTCCAGCAGCTCTTGGTGGTCCGTCGTCTGGTCCAGGATCTGGACTTTCCAGTGGAGATCGTGAGCGTCGCCACCAAGCGGGAGGCCGATGGCCTGGCCATGAGCTCCCGCAACGGGTATCTCACCCCGGAAGAGCGCCTGCGCGCGCCGGCGCTCTATCGGGCTCTTCTGGAGGTGGCCGGAGCCCTCAAGGCCGGAGCGGACGACTATGCAGCGCTCGAGGCCCGCGCCCTGCGCCGGCTTGCTCAGGGTGGGCTGCGTGCCGACTATGTCACCGTACGCCGTCGTGGCGATCTGGGTGTTCCGGGTGCGGACGATCGTGAGCTGGTGGTCCTGGGAGCTGCCTGGCTGGGGAAGGCGCGGCTGATCGATAACGTGCCCGTAGATCGGCCCGCATCACGTGGGTGACACGCCCGGTGGTGCTCGCACGGCCAATTGATCGCAGCGTGGCCCATGGCGGATAATGGAAAATCCGATGTCCCATGCTCGCGGTCGTGATATGGTTCTCACCCTGCTCAAGGCCAAGCTGCACCAGGCGCGCGTCACCCACGCCGAGCTCGAATACGAGGGCTCCTGTGCCATCGACGCAGCCTTGTTGGACGCCGCCGGCATCCTGCCCTACGAGCAGATCCAGATCTACAATCTGGCCAACGGGGAACGCTTCACCACCTATGCTATCCAGGCCCAACGGGGCAGCGGCGTCATCTCGGTCAACGGGGCTGCGGCCCACAAGGCAAAGCCTGGAGATCGGGTGATCATCTGTGCTTATGCGCAGCTCGATGCCGTCGAGGCACGTCGGTTCCGGCCGCGCCTGGTGTACCTGGACTCCGAGAACCGGATCGTCCGGACTGCCCACACCACACCCGTGCAGGCCGCCTGACCAGCGGCCGTTTCAGCCCGTGTTGCGCATGCCCGCGGCGATGGCGTTGATGGAGCGCAGCAGGGGACGCAGGTAACGGCTCTCACCGCTGTCGGGGTCCCGCTCCCGGCGGTGGCGTTCCAGGAGCACCACCTGGATGTGGTTCAGTGGATCCAAATATGGGTTGCGTCGCTGCAGTGAGAACTGCAGGACGGGGTTTTCCTCGATCAGTTCCGCGATGTCGCACACTCGGAGCACCTGCTCCATGGTGCGCTGAAACTCTCTGGCCACCTTCGCGTAGATCACTTGCGCCTGCTGCTGATCGTGGGCGAGGCGTGCATACAGGCGGGCGATGCCCATGTCGGCCTTGAACAGCGCCATCTGGGTGTTGTCCAGCAGCGCGCGGAAGAAGGGCCAGGCCTCGTACATGCGCCTGAGCCGTTCGAAACCGCTCTCCTCCTCCTGCTGATAACGCTCCAGGGCATGGCCGATGCCATACCAGGCCGGCAGGGTGTGACGGGACTGGGCCCAGCCGAAGACCCAGGGGATGGCGCGAATCGAGGCCTTGGATCGGTCGGTCTTCTTGCGGTGCGAGGGGCGCGAGCCGATGTTCATCTGGGCGATCTCCTGGACCGGAGTCGCTTCATAGAAATAGTCCAGCAGGCCCGGGGTTCGTTCCGTGAGGTCACGATAGTGCGCCTCACCCCAGCGTGCCAGGCGGTCCATGAGGTTACGGAACTCTGCCGGCTCGGACTGGGGCACCTCTTTCACCGTGTGGCAGCTTGCCTTGAGCAGGCCGCTGGCGCCCATGGTGAGTTCGTAGACGGCGGTCTCGTAGTTGCCGTATTTGTAGGTGAGCACCTCACCCTGCTCGGTGATCTTGATCTGTCCGTTCACCGTGCCCGGGGGCTGTGCGAGGATGGAGTCGTGGGTGGGGCCGCCGCCGCGACCCACCGTGCCCCCCCGCCCGTGGAACAGACGGCATTGGACCCCGTAACGGGCAGTGAGCTCGATGACCTTCTGCTGGGCCTTGTAGAGATTCCAGGCCGAGGCGAGGATTCCACCGTCCTTGGCCGAGTCCGAGTAGCCCAGCATCACCTCCTGCAGATTGCCCGAGGCGGCGAGGGCGCCGGAGTAGACCGGATGGCGTAGCAGGGTGCCCAGCACGTCTTCGATGCGCTCCAGGTCCTCGATGGTCTCGAACAGCGGCGAAATGCGGATGTCGCAGCGCCAACGTCCCTGGGCATCGCGCTCCACCAGTTCCGCCAGCCGTGCCAGGAACAGGACCTCCATCACGTGGCTCGCCGCGTGCGTCATGGAGATCACGTAGTTGCCGAAGCATTCGGGGCTGATTTCCTGGCGCATCTCGTGCATGAGATAGAACACGTCCAGCACGTCGCGCGCCTCGGGAGACAAGTCGGCCTCGGAGAAGTCCGGTGCGGTGGCGCCGGCGATGAGCTGACCGAGCAGCTTGGTGCGAGCCGCCTCGTCCAACCTGGTGTATTCCGCCTCGATTCCCGCCGAGGCCAGGACCTGCGCCACCGCCTCGGTGTGTCGTGCCGACTCCTGGCGTAGGTCGAGTTGGGCGAGGAAGAAGCCGAACGTCTCGGCCAGGCGGATCAGGTCCTTGAGCCGGCCGGTGGTCAGGTTGCCGTCTCCATGGGCCTTGAGCGCCTCGCGCAGCCGGTAGAGGTCGTGGAGGAAATCCTGCTCCGAGGCGTAGGCGTGTCCCAGGCGCAGGGTCTCGAAGCCCTGCAGGCGCTGTTCCACGTGTTCGATGTTCTGCGCCAGACGGAAGGCCATGATGGCCAGCTTGCGCCGATAGGGCTCGTGCTGGAAACGATCGGGGTCGTCGCGGAAGGCTGCCCGGGCGATGAGTTTCTCCTGGGGCAGAAAGAGTTCGCTGAGGGCCGGTGTATCGGCGATGGTGTCGGACTGGGTGAGGATCTTCATCAGGTCCTGGGTGCGACGCAGGTATTCCGCCAGGATCTCGCGATGTTGCAGACGCAGGGCGGTGCGTGTGACCTGAGGCGTCACGAAGGGGTTGCCGTCCCGATCGCCCCCGATCCACGAGCCGAACCGCAGGAAGCTGGGCACCCGAATGGCGCGGTTGCCACCCTCGTCCGCATAGTTGCGCAGGATGGCCCGCTCCATGTTGCGATAGACCTCTGGGACCGCGGGAAAGATGGCATTGCGAAAGTAGTACAGGCCATTCTTGACCTCGGCCTCCACAGTGAGCCGTCGGTGGCGGATCTCCTCGGTCTCCCAGAGGATCTGAATGTTGGCCTCCAGGCGGGCCTCGATCTCCCGCTTCTGGTAACGGCTGAGCTGGGTGTTGTCCAGCTCCTGGCCGATGAGAAAGATGCGCCGCAGGCATTCCATCACGGTACGGCGCCGGGCCTCGGTGGGATGTGCGGTGAACACGGGGATGTAACGAGCGCGATCGAGCAGGCGCTGCAGGGCGGCGATGTCCACTCCCTCCTCATGAAACATGCGCAGCGTGTCGTCGAACGATCCCCTCCACAGCGGTTTGCCCGTGCTCACCTGCACGCGCCGCTGGCGGTGCTGGAAGGCCTCTTCGGCCACGTTGACCAGGGCGAAATAGATGGAGAAGGCGCGAATGACCTGTTCGAGCGTTTCCAGGTCCAGGCGCTCGATGAGCCGCATGAGGCGTTCGCGTTTGGCGGGGTCCTCCTGCTGGCGCAGCTTGATGAACCCGCGCCGCAACGTCTCCACATGGGCGAACAGGCGCTCGCTGCCGTGTGAGCGCAGCACGTTGCCCAGTAGGGTGCCGAATAGTTTGACGCGGGCGCGCAGCCGCTTGTCCATGGACGGTTGGTAAGCCGGTGCGGGGCCTCTGTTCATGCGCTGTACGCGTTACCGGTCCGGTGGGCAAAAGTCACCCATTATACAGCGCGCCGGACGAGGCACCGCCGGCGGCGCCATGGCGCGCCAAGGCCCACTGCACATGCTCGCGCACCAGCGGGGAAGGGTGCATCCGGTGCTGGTGCAGGCTCCCGACCACCTCCGGTGAGGTGGGCGCGTTGCCCAGGGCCACGGCGATGTTGCGCAGCCAGCGCTGGTGACCGATGCGCCGGATGGGGGAGCCGGCCGTGCGTTCCAGGAATTGCGCTTCGTCCCAGGCGAACAGCTCCGTGAGCTTGGCTGCGTCCAGGGCATGGCGTGGTGCGAAGTCGAGCTCTCCCGTGGGGCGGGCGAAACGGTTCCAGGGACAGACGAGCTGGCAGTCGTCGCAGCCATAGATGCGGTTGCCGATGAGGGGGCGCAATGCCTCGGGGATCGGTCCAGGGTGCTCGATGGTGAGATAGGAAATGCACAGCCGCGCATCCAGCCGGTAGGGTGCCACGATGGCTCCGGTGGGGCAGATGTCGATACAGGCCGTGCAGCGTCCGCAGTGCGATGCGGTGTTCGGCGGGTCCTCCGGCAGCTCCAGTCCCACGTACAGTTCCCCCAGGAAGAACCAGGATCCCCCCTGCGGGCTGATGACATTGGTGTGCTTGCCCATCCAGCCCAGGCCGGCCAGCTCGGCGATGGGCTTCTCCAGCACCGGGGCGCTGTCCACGAAGGCGCGATAGGGAAAGGGGCCGGTCACTGCCTCGATGCGCCGGGCCAAGGCTTGCAGGCGCTTGCGCATCAACTTGTGATAGTCCCGCCCCAGCGCGTAGCGGGAGACGTAGCCGAGGGTCGCATCACGCAAGACCGACCACGGGTCGGCGGCCTGTTCCGGCCAATAGTCCATGCGCACCGAGAGGATGCGCAGCGTGCCCGGATGGAGCCGTTCAGGGTGCAGGCGCAGATCCACGTTGCGGGCCATGTACCCCATCTCGCCGTGCATGCCCGCCTCCAGCCACGCACGGTAGGGCTCGGCCCAGGCCGCCAGCTCTGGCCGGGCGATGCGCAGCTGCTGAAAGCCGAGCTCGCGGGCCCAGTGCTTGATCCGGCGCGCCAGGATCCGCATCTCGTCGGGGCGCAGGCCGTGAGCGCTACAGTTCTGCATGCGGAGAGCTTACATCGCCCTGTCTCGGCAGTGGGGCATCCCTCGTCTTCCGGGCGGCCCGGGCCGGAGCGCAGTAGAGGCCAGCGCGTGCAAGGGCGAATCGCTTCCGGCCGGCGGTGTGCTTGCTCCGGCTCGCACGCGCTTGCAGTATGGTGGCCGATTTCCGAGTCCTGGGAGGAGGTGACCGTGATGGGCGAGCACGATCTGCCGGAGAACCTGTATCGGGCGGCCGAGGTGCGGGAACTGGACCGCACGGCGATCGAGGCTCTGGACATCCCGGGCTACGTGCTCATGCGGCGTGCCGGTCGCGCCGTGTTCGAGTGGGCTCGTGAGCGGTGGCCGCGGGCCGGGCGTTGGCTGGTGGTGGCCGGTCCGGGCAACAACGGGGGTGACGGTTATGTGGTGGCACGCCTGGCGCACCAGGCGGGTCTGGACGTGCGCGTCGTGCAGGCGGGCGACCCCCAGCGTCTGCGGGGTGATGCGGCCCGTGCCCGGTCGGACTATCTCGTGCTGGGCGGTCGTGAGACGGCTTGGGATGGGCAGCGCCTGCCCGAGGTCGATCTGCTCGTGGATGCCCTTCTGGGCACGGGGCTCGAACGTCCCCTCTCCGGGAGCTTCCTGGCGCTGGTACGCGCGATCAACACGCATCCGGCACCTGTGTTGGCCGTGGACATCCCTTCCGGGCTGCATGCCGACACGGGTGCCGTGCTCGGCGACGCCGTGCGGGCGAAGGGGACGCTCAGTTTCATCGGACTCAAACAAGGTCTGTTCACCGGCCAGGCGCCGGACTATACGGGGCCCGTGCGCTTCGACGACCTGGGTGTCCCGCCAGAGACCTATGATGCTGTGGCTCCGGGGGCGCGACTCCTGCGTTGGCGGCGCTGCAGAGGTCTGGCCCCCCGCCCCCGCACGGCCCACAAGGGCCACTTCGGCCATGTCTTGGTGGTGGGCGGCGATCTCGGCCTGGCCGGAGCGGCCCGCCTGGCCTCCGAGGCGGCCCTGCGTACCGGGGCCGGGCTCGTGAGCCTGGCCACCCGCGAGGCCCATGCGCCGGCGATTGCGGCGGCGCGGCCCGAGGTGATGGCTCGGGGTGTGGAACGCCCCGAAGGCCTGGACGCCCTGCTGGAACGTGCCACGGTGCTGGCCGTGGGCCCCGGCTTCGGCCGCGGTCCATGGGGGCGCGCCCTGTTTCGGCGCCTGCTGGAGGTGGACCTCCCCATGGTGCTCGACGCCGATGGGCTCAATCTGCTGGCCGAGGCACCCCGTGGCCGGTCCGACTGGGTGCTCACGCCGCATCCCGGCGAGGCGGCCCGGCTCCTGGACACCACCAGTGAGGTCGTGCAGCAGGACCGCTTCGCCGCGGCCGAAGAGCTGGCGCAGCGCTATGGAGGCGTGGTGGTCCTCAAGGGGCCCGGCACCGTGGTCGCGGGCGACGGGACCATTCCCGTGGTCTGTGCCGGTGGCAACCCTGGTATGGCGAGCGGTGGCATGGGGGACGTACTCACCGGGCTCGTCGCCGGGCTCCTCGCTCAAGGCATGACGCCCAGGGCGGCGGCGGAGCTTGCGGTGTGCCTCCACGCGGAGGCCGGTGATCGGGCGGCTGCGCGGGGCGGTGAGCGCGGACTGCTGGCCTCCGACCTGCTGGCACGGGTGCGCCGCCTGGTCAACGCCCATGCCTGAGGCACGCCGCGTCGCTTGCGGTCTCGCCGACGAACAGGCGACCGCCGCTTTGGGCGCCCGGCTGGCACGGGGCTGCCCCCCGGGCACCGTGATCTACTTGCGCGGTGATCTGGGGGCCGGCAAGACCACCCTGGCCAGGGGTTTTATCCGGCAGTTGGGTCACACCGGCGCAGTGCGCAGCCCCACGTTCACCCTGCTGGAGCCCTACGAGGAGCTCCGCCCACCGGTCCTGCATCTGGATCTGTATCGCCTGGCCGAGCCCGAGGAGCTGGAGTTCCTGGGTCTGCGAGACTACCTCTCCGGTCCGTCGGTGTTGTTGGTCGAGTGGCCCGAGCGCGGCAAAGGGTACCTGCCGAGTTGCGATCTGGAGGTGGAGCTCAGCGGTTCGGGCCACGGCCGCAGGGCGAAGCTGGCCGCGCGCACGCCCCGCGGCGTGCGTTGTCTGGCGGCCCTGGAGGCGCCGGCGTAAACCGCGCGGTTGCGGCCCGCGGACATGGTCCCGGCCTCTTGCACCTCCCAAGTCCTCGGATCCGTTCGCACTTCGAGACAGACGGGCAAAAACGCTGCCTATCTTGCGAAAAAATGGAATATTGTTCCTTGCATTCTTCTCCCGCTCGTCCAAACTATGGATGAGGGGAAGCACGCATTGCCACGGCGGTCGGCGCGGCGTCCGTGCGGGCCGGGGTGGGGCTTGGATGGGCTGCAGACAGGGATGGAGCCATACGCGGCCGAGGGAGGGTGATATGGGGACGATCAAACAGGCACCGACACGCCGACGGTTTCTGGGCCATTGTCTGGGGGTCTCCGGACTGCTCATGGGGGGAGGCTGGGTCAGCGCTTCGCAGGCCGGCCGCACCGCCTTGCTGCGTCGGGTGCGCACCTACCAGAAAGACGGGCACGTACGGGTGGTGCTCGATCTGGACGTTCCGACCAGCCATACCTTGTTCGCCCTTCACGACCCCGAGCGGGTGGTCGTGGACCTGAAGAACACGCGCGCCGCGGAACGATTGACCACCGCGGGTCTGACCGGCGGGATGCTGCGCAGGCTGCGCTGGGCGCGCAAGGCCGATGGCACACTGCGCGTGGTCTTCGATCTCAGCGAGCGGGTGCGTTCCAAGAGCTTCCCGCTGGCGGCCGACGCCAAACACGGCCCGCGGGTCGTGGTGGATCTCGAGCGGCACACGCAGCCCGCCGCACAGCCGGTCAAGCAGGTGACGCCGCGCCGCGGGCGTGACGTGATCATCGCCATCGACGCCGGTCATGGCGGCAAGGACCCGGGCGCCGTGGGACCCCGCGGGACCCGGGAGAAGGACGTCGTCCTGGCCATCGCTAGACGGTTGGAGGCGCTCGTGCGCAAGACGCCGGGGATGCGGCCGGTGATGATCCGCCGCGGGGACCAATACGTGCCGCTGCGCGAGCGTATCAACCGTGCCCGACGTCACAAGGCCGACCTGTTCATATCGATCCACGCCGATGCCGCCCGCGACCGCAAGGCGCGCGGCTCCTCCGTCTACGTCCTCTCCCAGCGGGGCGCCACCAGCGAGCACGCGCGCTGGCTCGCCCGCCGGGAGAACGACGCAGACCTCATCGGCGGTCTGAGCCTGGGGGATGTGGACCCCACCGTCGCCCCGGTGTTGCTGGACCTTTCGCTGACGGCCAAGATCGAGGAAAGCTTTGAACTCGGAGAAGCGGTCCTCGACCGGCTCAAGCGCACCGGGCGTGTGCACAGCCGACGTGTGGAGCAGGCGGGTTTCGTGGTGCTCAAGGCGCCCGATATTCCGGCGATCCTGGTAGAGACGGCCTTCATCTCCAACCCCCAGGAGGAGCATCGGCTGCGGACCCGCGCCTTTCAGCACAAGGTGGCGGAGGCCATCCTCGGGGGAGTCAAGGCCTATCTCAAGAGCAATCCGCCCCAGGGTACGCTCATGATGGCAGCTGGTTCCGGCGAGCACGTCATCCGTCGCGGCGAGACCCTCACCCAGATCGCGAACCGTTATGGGACGGACGTGCGTACGCTGCGCGAGCTCAACGCTCTGGAGGGCGACGTCATCCGTCCCGGACAGGTGTTGCGGGTGCCCCGCGGTTCCTGATCGCCGGACCATCGTCTCTTCTCAAGCATCCCGTCGCCTGCCCGCCGGCCGGTGTGAGGTGCGTGTCACGGGAAAGCCCGCCGCATCCAGCTTCGGGTAGGGCTGGCCCTGGCGGCGCGCCGCGGCGGCCACCCGTGGCCAGGCGAGCTCGAAGAGCAGCCGCTCGCGCTCCGGTGCCGACAATCGCGGCCGGGCGTACAGCCCAGCTACCAACCGCTGGCGCTGGGCCTCGAAGAGCACCAGCGCCGTGGCCACCGATACGTTCAGCGATTCCACCATGCCCAACAGGGGAATGTGCAGCCGCACCTCGGCGGCGGCGAGCAGTTCCTCCGACAGTCCTTCCAGTTCGGCCCCCACGGCGATCACCGTGGGCCCCGTGTAGTCCACCTGACGGAAGTCGGTGGCGTCGGGGTCCACGTGGGCCGCGAGGATACGAAACCCCTGCCCGCGCAGATGTTCCAGCGCCTGGGTGGCGTTGGCGTGACGGCGCAAGGCAACCCAGCGGCCGACACCTCCGGCGGCCTTCTGGGTGAGTCTCAGGCCACCACGGCCGATGGCGTGGATCACGCCGATGCCCACTGCATCACAACTGCGGGCGATGGCTGCCAGATTGTGCGGCTTGTGCACGCCGTCCATGAGCACCGTGAGGTCCGGCTGGCGGCGGTCCACCACCTCACGGATGCGCCGGAAGCGCTCGGGCGTCATGGGGCCAGCGGGCGGGGCGGGACCGCCGCGGTATACTCTCCGCCCATGTGTGTAGAGACCCAGTCGGGGAGACCCACCATGGATCCGATCGAACCGCGTCTGCAAGCCGTAGAGAAACAGCTGGCCGATCTCGAGGCCCGGCTGGCGGAGCTGGAGCACGTCTCCGCCACCGGGGGGGAGGCCGCCGCCAACGAGGCCCGGGAGGCCCTGCCCGAGATTCGGGAGCGGCTCCGCACCACTCGGGCCAAGTTGGACCGGCTCCGCAGCGAGCAGGCCCAGGCCTGGGAGCGGGAGGATCTCCTCGCAGGGATCGAGGCCATCCTCGATGAGGTGGGCCGCCGCATCACCCGGATCCTAGGGCTTTGACCCCGGCAGGAGGCCAGTGCCGCGCGGCGCCAGCACGCGGGCAAGACGTGCGATCCGCTGGGTCAGGGGCGTGCGTCCGGTGCAGAAATGCACGTGCAGCAGGTCTGCCCCTTCGCAGGCCGCCAGGAGGTAGTCGTCGCTGGTCTGCAGTGCGTCCACGAGTTTGAGCTCCACCGCATCGGTGGCGAACCAGTGCTCGCCGGTGGCCACCCGCGCCATGTCCAACGCGGGGCGATGGGTGGCCACGAAGTGCTTGAACAGCGCGTGGGTGCGTTCCACCTGCTCCCGGAAGTGCTTCCGGTCCTCCTCGGTGTTCTCACCGAACCAGGTGAGTGTTCGCTTGAGCTCCCCGGCCTTGACCAGCTCCACGTCGACCCCGTGCCGGTCGAGCAGCCGGTGGAAGTTGGGCACCTGCCCCAGCACCCCGATGGACCCCACGATGGCGAACGGAGCGGCGATGATTCGATCGGCTACGCAGGCCATCATGTAGCCGCCACTGGCGGCCACCTTGTCCACGGCGACGGTCAGCGTAACGCCGCGTTGGCGGAGCCGGTCCAGCTGCGAGGCCGCCAGCCCGTGTTCGTGCACCAGGCCCCCGGCGTTCTCCAGCCGCAGCAGCACTTCGTCGCCCTGTTCGGCCAGGGTCAGTATCGCGCTGACCTCTTCGCGCAGGCCGGCCACCGCGGTGGCCCGGATGTCGCCCTTGAAGTCCAGCACGAAGACGCGCCTGCGTCGGGTCGTCTCCCTGCGGCGTTGCTTGTCGCGCCTGCGCTGTTGGCGCAGCTCGCGGCGCAGCTGGCGTGGGGGCAGAGCGGCCCGCTGCAGCTGGAGGCGCAGATCGCGATAGTGGTCGTTGAGCCTGCACACCACCAGCCGCCCCCGTGACGGACGCAGGCGTTGGGCAGCGGCACTGCCCACCAGCAGGATCAGCACCACCACACCGGTGAGGGTGAGCACCTCGGCGAGGAACAGGAGGTATTGCTGCGCCAGCTCGTTCATGGACCACCCACCTGGGCAAGGGTGGCCTATGATATCGCTTCAGCGTGCGCTGCCCAGATGGACGCGCTGAACGGTGAACGTGACGGGCTCGGTGACGGCGAGTTCGTTGCCCGCCGAGTCGAGGATCTTGGCCTGGGCCGTGTGCGTGCCCCGGTCGATGTTCTTCATGGCGAAGATCATCGCGGCCCCACGGGCCATCTCCTGACCATCGAACAGCAGCACCACCGTATGGCCGGTGCGCAGGGGCTGGTCGGCGTGCAGGGTGATGGTGAAGTCGCCGTTGTTGGCACGTATGGAGGTGTCGTCCTCGGGGGCCACGATCCGAAAGCCGGGATACGGCGGGATGGGTTTGCTGGGCTGACCCGGGCTTTCCGAGGCGCTTTGTGGCAGGGGGGCACCTCCGATGGCATTGACGGGCGGCAGCTCCACCGGCTCTGCGGCCTGCCCGACCGGGGGCTGGCTCGTGAACACCACGTTGCCCTCTTCGTCCACGTAGCGATAGATCTGAGCGGCCGGGAGCGGCGCAGCGAGCGCCAGCAGCAGACATGCGGAGAGCCAGCGAAACATGGGCGGAGCATAGGCCGGGTCCGGTGGGAACTCAAGCCACCCGGGGTGAGCCGTCGAAAACCGGAGACGAGCGGCCGTCCTATGGGCGCGGGTTGGTCCGCGGGGCGTGCATGGTTGGCGCTGACCGCCAGGGTCGCTACACTGGCGGGTTTGGTAGGCGAGATCTGGCCGATGCCCGCAAGGACACTATACGACAAGCTCTGGGAGGCGCACGTGGTGCGCGAGGAGCCCGATGGTACAGCGCTGTTGTACATCGATCGCCACCTCGTGCACGAAGTGACTTCCCCCCAGGCCTTCGAGGGGCTCCGTCTGGCAGGGCGGCGGGTGTGGCGTCCTGCCACGGTCCTGGCGGTGCCCGATCACAACGTGCCGACCACCGACCGTTCGCAGGGCATTCAGGATCCCGTGTCACGGGTGCAGGTGGAGACCCTGGAGCGCAACGTGCGGGAGTTTGGTCTGCCCGCTTTCGGCATGGACGATCCGCGCCAGGGGATCGTACACGTCATCGGGCCGGAGCAGGGGGCGACCCTGCCGGGCATGACGGTCGTCTGTGGGGACTCGCACACCTCCACGCACGGGGCCCTGGGGGCGCTGGCCTTCGGCATCGGCACCTCCGAGGTGGAACACGTGCTGGCCACCCAGTGTCTGGCCCAGAAGAAGTCACGCGCCATGCTGGTGCGCGTGGACGGGGAGGCGCCGCCCTGGGTCACGGCCAAGGACATCGCGCTGGCGATCATCGGCGAGATCGGTACCGCCGGGGGGACCGGTCATGCCATGGAGTTCGGCGGGGCGGCCATCCGCGCCCTCTCGGTGGAAGGGCGCATGACGCTGTGCAACATGAGTATCGAGGCCGGCGCCCGGGCCGGCATGGTGGCGGTGGACGACAAGACCTTGGCGTACGTGCGCGGGCGTCCGTTTGCCCCCAAGGGGGCGCTCTGGGAGCGGGCCGAGGCCGCCTGGGCGGACCTGCACTCGGACGCGGGCGCGTCGTTCGACCGCACCGTGGTCCTCGATGCAGGGCGGTTGCTGCCACAGGTCACCTGGGGTACGTCGCCGGAGATGGTGGCACCCGTCACCGGGCGGGTGCCGGATCCGGATGCCGAGGCGGATCGGGTCCGGGCGCTGGGCATGCGGCGTGCCCTGGAGTACATGGGGCTGGAGCCGGGCACGCCCATCACGGCAATCCCGCTCGACAAGGTCTTCATCGGGTCCTGCACCAATTCCCGCATCGAGGACTTGCGGGCCGCGGCCGAGGTGGTGCGCGGACGGCGCGTGGCGGGGAACGTCAAGCTCGCCATGGTGGTCCCCGGCTCCGGCTTGGTGAAGCGGCAGGCCGAGGCCGAAGGTCTGGACCGGGTCTTCCGCGAGGCCGGTTTCGAGTGGCGCGAGCCCGGCTGCTCCATGTGTCTGGCCATGAATGCCGACCGGCTGGAGCCCGGGGAACGCTGCGCCTCGACCTCCAACCGCAACTTCGAGGGGCGCCAGGGCCAGGGCGGCCGCACGCATCTGGTGAGTCCGGCCATGGCGGCGGCCGCGGCCGTGGCGGGCCACTTCGTGGACCCGCGGGAACTGGTGGGGAGCTGAAGAGGAAGACCATGGAACCGTTCACCCGACACACCGGTCTGGTCGTACCCCTCGACCGACCCAACGTCGACACCGACGCCATCATCCCCAAGCAGTACCTGAAGTCGGTTCGGCGCACCGGATTCGGCCCCAATCTGTTCGACGACTGGCGCTACCTGGATCCCGGCGAACCCGGCATGGACCACAGTCGGCGGCGCGTGAATCCCGATTTCGTGCTCAACGATCCCCGATACCGTGGCGCCACCATCCTGCTCGCCCGGGACAACTTCGGCTGCGGTTCGTCGCGCGAGCACGCCGTCTGGGCGCTCATGGACTACGGGATCCGCGTGGTCATCGCGCCGAGCTTCGCCGACATCTTCTACAGCAACAGCTTCAAGAATGGACTGTTGCCCGTGGTGTTGCCGGCGGACACCGTGGACCGGTTGTTCCGCGAGGTCGGGGCCCGGCCGGGGTATGCCCTGACGGTGGATCTGGAGCGCCAGGAGGTGGTGACACCGGACGGGGAGCGGTTTGCGTTCCAGGTGGACGGGTTCCGGCGCCACCGATTGCTGCACGGGCTCGACGATATCGCGCTCACGTTGCAGCATGCCGATGAGATTCGGGCCTACGAGCGCCGCCGCGCTGAAGAGGCGCCCTGGCTGTTCCAGGACTTGCAGGCGGTCCGGGGCGAGGGCCGGTGAGCGCGCGTGTCCTGCTGCTCCCTGGCGACGGCATCGGCCCGGAAGTCGTCGCCGAGGCGCGCAAGCTGCTGGAGGCGCTGCGCCGGGACCACGGCCTGGAGGTGGTGCTCGAAGAGGGGCTGATCGGGGGGGCCGCGGTAGACGCCGAAGGCGTGCCTCTGCCGGGGCGTACCCTGGAGCAGGCCCGGGCGGCCGACGCGGTATTGTTGGGTGCCGTGGGCGGGCCCCGCTACGAGGAGCTGCCCCGCGAGTTGCGGCCGGAGCGGGGGCTGCTGGGGATTCGTGCGGCCCTGGGCCTGTTCGCCAATCTGCGGCCCGCGATCCTCTATCCGCAGCTGGCGGGGGCGTCGACCCTGCGCCCCGAGGTGGTCGCGGGACTGGACATCCTCATCGTGCGCGAGCTGACCGGGGGCATCTACTTCGGCCAGCCGCGGGGCATCCATAGGCTGGAGAACGGGGAACGCGAGGGGTACAACACCCTGCGTTACCGGGAGTCGGAGATCGAGCGGATCGCCCGGGTGGCCTTCGAGGCGGCCCGCCGGCGTCGGCACCGGCTGTGCTCGGTGGACAAGGCCAACGTCCTGGAGGTCTCGGAGCTGTGGCGTGAGGTGGTCTCCCGCGTGCATGCCGAGTACCCGGACGTGGTGCTGAGCCACATGTACGTGGACAACGCCGCCATGCAGCTGGTGCGTGCGCCCAAGCAGTTCGACGTGCTGGTCACCACGAATCTGTTCGGGGACATCCTCTCCGACGAGGCCGCCATGCTCACCGGCTCCATCGGGATGTTGCCCTCGGCCTCGTTGGACGAACGGGGCAAGGGGCTCTACGAGCCGATCCATGGCTCCGCCCCGGATCTGGCGGGCCAGGGCAGGGCCAATCCCTTGGCCACCATCCTGTCCGTGGCCATGCTGCTACGCTACAGTCTGGATCAGGAGCCACTGGCGGCACGGGTCGAGGCGGCCGTGGGCCGTGTGCTGGACCAGGGGCTGCGCACAGCGGACATCGCCGCTGCAGGCCAGCCGCCGTGTACGACTCGGGAGATGGGTGATGCCGTGGTGGCCGCGCTGGCTTGAGGATCACGAGACATGAGCAGACGATTCGATGTGGCCGTGGTAGGGGCAACGGGGGCCGTGGGCGAGACCATGCTGGCGATCCTGGCAGAGCGCCGGTTCCCGGTGGGTGAGGTCCATGCGCTGGCCAGCGAGCGCTCCGTGGGCAAGCGCGTGGCCTTCGGAGACCGGGAACTCACCGTGGAGGACACCGCCACCTTCGACTTCTCCAAGGTGCAGATCGGGCTGTTCTCCGCCGGTGCTTCCGTCTCCAAGATCTATGCACCCCAGGCGGCTGCGGCCGGTTGTGTGGTGGTGGACAACACCTCCCAGTTCCGCTACGAGGACGACGTGCCCCTGGTGGTTCCGGAGGTCAACCCCGAGGCCATCGCGGGCTACACCGCCCGGGGCATCATCGCCAATCCCAACTGCTCCACCATCCAGATGGTGGTGGCGCTCAAGCCGATCCACGACGCCGTGGGCATCACCCGGATCAACGTGGCCACCTACCAGGCCGTCTCGGGCACCGGCAAGGAGGCCATCGAGGAGCTGGCCCGGCAGACCGCCGACCTGCTCAACGGGCGGCCTACCGAGTGCCGCGTCTACCCCAAACAGATCGCCTTCAACTGTCTGCCGCACATCGATGTCTTCCTGGACAACGGCTACACCAAGGAAGAGATGAAAATGGTGTGGGAGACGCGCAAGATCATGGGCGACGAGACCATCCAGGTGAATCCGACGGCAGTGCGGGTGCCCGTGTTCTATGGTCACTCCGAAGCGGTGCACATCGAGACCCGCGAGAAGATCAGTGCCGAGGAGGCCCGTCGGCTGCTCAGGGCGGCCCCCGGGGTGAGCGTGCTGGACGAACGTCGCGACGGCGGCTATCCCACCGCGGTGACCGAGGGTGCAGGCCGGGATCCCGTGTTCGTCGGGCGAATACGCGAGGATATCTCAATCCCCCATGGACTTGACCTATGGGTTGTGAGTGACAATGTGCGGAAGGGAGCGGCACTGAACAGCGTACAGATCGCCGAGATCCTGATCCGTGACTACCTGTGAGGCCGGCCGCGGCCAGGCAAGGGAGAGTGAGGCGGCGGAACGGCGCCCATGATCGAGAGGATATCCACGTGAAAAGAGTCAGCCGGGGGATCGCGCCCCTGTTCCTCCTGCTTCCGAGCGCCTCCTGGGCGCTCGGCCTAGGCGAGATTCGCGTCGAGACCGCCCTCAACGAGCCGCTGGTGGCCGAGATCCCCGTGTTGTCGGCCAGCAAGAAGGACCTGCGGGACATGAAGGTGCGTCTGGCCCCGGCGGCGGCCTTCAAGAAACTCGGGCTGGACCGCAGCTACGTGCTCACCCAGTTGCGCTTCACGCCCACCACGGTTCACGGCCGCCCGGTCATCCGGATCACCTCAAAGAAACCCGTTCGCGAGCCGTTTCTCGACTTTCTCATCGAAGTGGACTGGCCCAAGGGACGGCTGGTCCGGGAATACACCGTGCTGCTCGACCCACCTGCACTCCTGGCCAAAAAGGCGCCGCCGGCGGTCTCTCCCGCCAGGACGGCGGGCGGCACCTACGGCTTCGAGCAGCCTCAAGCCCCTGCGGCCAGCTATGGTGGGCCCCGTGAGGTCCGCGGGCAGTGGCCGGAGGCCGTACGGGTCCGCCCGGGCGACAGTCTCTACAAGATTGCCAAACGGCTCGATCCCGGCGCGAGTGGCGTCGGGCTTCATCAACTGATGGTGGCACTGTACAGGGCCAACCCCCAGGCCTTCGGCGGCAACATGAACCTGTTGCGCGCCGGTGCGCGCCTGACGGTGCCTCCGCGGGCCGAAGTCGCATCCATCGATCCGCAGACGGCCCGTACCGAGGTGGCGCAACAGACCCGGCAATGGCGCAAGCCCCGGCCCATAGAGGTGGCCGAGGCCGAGAGCGAGGCCGTTCCCCAGCCTTCGAGCAGGCCCGAGACGCAGCCGGCTGCGGAGGCGCCCGCCGCACCGGCCGAGGGGCAGCAGACGGAACCCGTCACGGGGCAGGCCAGTGAGGAGATCAGCGGCCAGTTGAAGATTCTCGCCGGCGGGGAGGCCGAGGGCGCGGCTGGAGGTGGTACCGGAGTGGGCGAGAGCAGCGCGACACAGGAAGACGTGCAGACTTCTCTGGCGCTCGCCCGCGAGGTGGCCAAGGCGCGGGAGGAAGAGAACGTCGCCCTGAAGACCCGACTGGCGCAGCTCGAGGAGATGCTCAAGCGTTCCGAACGCATCATCGAGCTTCAGAATCGGGAACTCGAGACCCTGCGCGAGCGCATCTCGCGCCTGGAGGCCGGTCTGGGCGGCACCGAAGGGGTGGTTGAATCGTCCACTCCGGCCGGGCCGGAGGCGGGGAAGACGGGGGCCTCGTCCGGAGCCGAGCCCTCTGCTGCGACGAAACAGGCGGCCGTGGCCCAGGAGCCGCAGCCGCCCGTGCAGGACCAGCACGCCGCCAGCGAGCCGTACGCACTGCTCGACGTCCTCATGAGCAATCCGCTGGTCCTCTTCGGCCTGGGCGGGAGCGCCGCGCTGTTGCTCTTGCTCGGTTTGTGGGCCTCCCGGCGGCGCGGCGGGGCGCCCGAGCCGGAGCCCGAGGCCGCGGCCCAGGCGCCTGGGCCTTTGGCGGCCGGTGCCCTGGCGACCAGCGCCCTGGCCACGCGGGAAACGGCCGAGGCGATCAGCACCGGCATGTTCGAGGCCGCGCAGACGGCTCCGACGGCCGGACCCGAGCAAGGCGATGCACTCGAGCTGGAGGGTACGGAAAAGGCCGCACCGGAAGCGCCGGCGGAGGACGAGCTGAGCCCGGTGGGTGCGACGAGCGAGGCCGAGGACGTGCTCTCCGAGGCGGACGTCTACATCGCCTACGGGCTTTACCAGCAGGCCGAGGAGCTCCTCCAGGAGGCGCTCGACCAAGACCCAGGCAATGCGGATTTCTACGTGAAGCTGGCCGAGACCTATCAGCGCGAAGAACGTCCGGAGGCCCTGGCAGCCCTGGCCAAGCGGATGCAGGAGGCAGGGCTGGCCAGCGGTGAGGCCTGGGAGCGGGTCGCCGCCCTGGGTCGCAAGCTCGAGCCTGACAATCCGGCCTACGCCGCCGGGGCTGAAGGTGAAGTCGGCACTCCGGCAGCCGATGTGGAGCCGGAGGCGGAGCAGGCAGTGCCAGACTCCGCCGAGACCGCGAGCCGGGAGCTGGAGACCGCGGCACTCCAGCCCGCCGAGGAAGACGAGGACGAACTGACGGAGGCGTTCTCGGAGACCGCCCGGGTGGAGGCGCCTTCCGGCCCTGAACGTACCGCTGAGCTGGAGCTCCCCGACGAGCTCAAGGATCTGGATGAGGGCGGTCCCGGGGCCTCGAACATCCTGGAGTTCGATGCGGACGATCTGGGCTTCCAGGCCGAGCCGGAAGGTGCCGAGGACACGACTTCCACCCTTGCGGAGGAGATCCGCAGCGAGCTGCAGGAAAGCGAGGGCGGCCTGGATCTGGACTTGACGGATGCCAATCTGCGCGTCCCGGAGGGCCTCGATCCGGATCGCATCGACCTCGACGAGACAGCGGCCGACCTTCCCGGCCCCGAGGAGACGGTGGAGCTCGACGAGACCCTGCTCCAGGAACTGGAGACCGCCATCACCGAGATGCAGGACGCCGATGCCTTCCGGCTCCCGGAAGAATCCGCCGACGAAGGCTCCGGTGTCGACACACTACTCCTCGACCAAGAGGCCCCAGAGGCTAAAGAAGCCGGGGAAAAGGACAAAGAGCCGGGCCAGGAGCCGCCGACCGAGGCCATCGACGATGTGCTCGAGCTCGATACCCTCATGCGCGATCAAGACAAGATGACCTTCCAGGTGGAGGAGCCCACGGAGATCCGGCAGGTGCGTACCGGCACCAGCGATACAGAACTTTTCGATACGGCCCTGGCGCGGAAGGATGCCGATCTGAGCAACACCGAACTCATCGATTCGGACCGGGTTGGAGACGATGCCGATACCGTGGTGACCGACACGGGCTTCACCGACGCGCTGCGCGACCGCGACGAGGCCGAGACCAAGCTGGAACTGGCGCGGGCCTACCTGGAAATGGGTGACAAGGAAGGGGCCAAGGCCACGCTCGAAGAGGTCCTGGAGTCCGACAACGAGCTGTATCGCCAGCAGGCGCAGGAACTGATGCGCGGCCTCGGCTGAGTCTGCACCCCGTCTCCTACATCGCCAGACCGCGACATCCGGCCACAGGGTCACGCAGGCGGGGTATCATCCCTGGCTTCGGGGACTCGTCGCCCCGCAGGAAACACCCCCTGACTCTGCACGCGTATGCGTATCGCGGCCGGAATCGAGTACGACGGCACGGCCTTTTGCGGGTGGCAGCGCCAGCAGGGCGTGCGTACCGTACAGGAGGCCGTGGAACGGGCCTTTTCCGTGGTGGCCGACCATGCGGTGACGGCGGTCTGTGCGGGTCGTACGGACACCGGTGTGCACGCTACGGCGCAGGTGGTGCATTTCGACACCAGCGCCCGCCGTTCCCTGCGTTCCTGGACCCTCGGCGCCAACAGCAACCTTCCGTCCGAAGTGGTGGTGCGTTGGGTACGTGAGGTGCCGGAACGCTTCCACGCCCGTTTCTCCGCTCGTGCCCGGGCCTACCGCTACGTGATTCTCAACCGCTGGGTGCGGCCGGCACTGCTGCGCGATCGCGTGACCTGGCTCCATCACCGGCTGGACGTCCAGCAGATGCGGAGTGCGGCCAGCCTGCTCCTGGGCCGGCACGACTTCTCCACCTTCCGGGCCCTGCAATGTCAGGCCAAGAGCCCCGTGCGCACCCTGCACCGTTGCGAGGTGACGCGCGTGGGGGATCTCGTCTACATCGACGTGGAGGCCGACGGGTTCCTGCACCATATGGTGCGCAACATCGCCGGCGTGCTCATGGCGGTGGGCAAGGGGGATCGCGACCCGCAGTGGGTGGCCGAGTTGCTTGCCCTGAAGGATCGCACACGCGGCGGTGTGACCGCACCGCCTCAGGGCCTGTATTTCACGCGCGTGGTCTACGGGCCGCAATGGGCGCTCCCGCAGGAGGCCGTGCTGCCCCGGTTCGCTTGACCCACCTCGGTTACAATCGGGTTTTCCCGCTGGCACCCGACGGTGGTGGAAAAGAGGCTTCGAACGCGCATCAAGGTCTGCGGGCTCCGTGAGCCCGAGCATGCCCGCCTGGCGGGCGAGCTCGGAGTGGATGCCATCGGTCTGGTATTCTATGCGCGCAGTCCGCGTGCGGTGAGCCCGGAACAGGCGGCTGCGGTGGTGGCTGCCTGCCCGCCGTTCCTCACCACGGTGGGGCTGTTCGTGGATCCCGATCCGGGTGCGGTGGAGGGCATCCTCGATCGGGTGCCCCTGGATCTCTTGCAGTTTCACGGCGACGAATGTCCCAGCGATTGCCGGCGTTACGGGCGGCCTTACATCAAGGCCATCCCCGCAGGCGACGGGACGGACGTGCGGCGTTATGCCCAAGCCTACCCCGATGCGCAGGGATTCCTGATCGACAGCCATGCGAAAGGGGAGACGGGTGGTACCGGGATGGCCTTCGACTGGCGTCTGTGGCCGTCGGACCTCGACCGGCCCCTGATCTTGGCGGGAGGGCTGTCGCCCGACAACGTGGCCGAGGCCATTCGCCGCTTGGCGCCCTATGGCGTGGATGTGAGCAGTGGTGTGGAGTCCGAGCGCGGAGTGAAGGATCCACAGCGGATGATCGCCTTTTGCCGAGAGGTACGCAGAGCCGATGCAGAGCGATGAGCCACTGACCGCGATGCCCGACGACCGCGGGCATTTCGGCCCTTATGGCGGGCGTTTCGTCGCCGAGACGCTCATGGAGCCCATCCTGGAACTCACCGAGGCCTGGCAGCGCTATCGGGAGGATCCCGAGTTCCTGGCAGAGCTGGAAGCGGACCTTCGCGATTACGTGGGCCGTCCCACGCCTCTCTATCACGCCGAGCGCTGGAGTCGTGAGTTGGGTGGGGCACAGATCTATCTCAAACGTGAGGACCTCAACCACACCGGAGCCCACAAGGTGAACAACACGGTGGGCCAGGCGCTGCTGGCGCGGCGCATGGGCAAACGGCGAATCATCGCCGAGACCGGGGCCGGACAGCACGGGGTGGCCACCGCCACCGTGGCCGCACGCATGGGTCTGGAGTGCGTGGTCTACATGGGTGCCGAGGACATCCAGCGCCAGGCGCCCAACGTGTATCGGATGCGCCTCCTGGGGGCGGAGGTGGTGCCGGTGACCAGCGGTTCCCGTACCCTCAAGGACGCCCTCAACGAGGCCATGCGCGACTGGGTGACCAACGTGGACGACACGTTTTACATCATCGGCACCGTGGCGGGACCCCATCCCTATCCGGCGATGGTGCGCGACTTCCAGGCGGTGATCGGACGCGAGGTGCGTGAGCAGATCCTGGCTCGAGCCGGGCGTCTACCCGATGCGCTGGTGGCCTGTGTGGGCGGCGGTTCCAATGCCATGGGATTGTTCTATCCCTTTCTCGAGGATCGCGACGTGCACCTCATCGGCGTGGAAGCGGCGGGCCTGGGTCTGGAGACGGGCAAGCACTCGGCTCCGCTGTGCGCCGGCAGTCCCGGGGTGCTGCACGGCAATCGGACCTATCTCATGGAAGACGCCGATGGACAGATCATCGAGACCCACTCCATATCCGCGGGGCTCGATTACCCGGGCGTGGGTCCCGAGCACGCCTGGCTCAAGGACGTCGGCCGGGCCGAGTACGTAGCGGTCACGGACGAGGAGGCGCTGGAAGGATTTCACGCCCTCACGCGCACCGAGGGCATCATCCCGGCGTTGGAGAGCAGTCATGCGTTGGCCCATGCACAGCGTCTCGCTCCGCAAATGGATCGCGACGCCATCCTGGTGGTCAATCTCTCGGGCCGCGGCGACAAGGACCTGAATACGGTCGCGCGCATCGACGGGATCACGCTGTGAGCCGCTTGGGCCCCGTTCTGGAGGGTTTGCGTGCCGCCGGTCGCAAGGCGCTCATCCCCTACGTCACGGCCGGGGATCCGGAGCCAGGGGCCACTGTGCCCATGCTCCATGCACTGGTGGAGGCCGGCGCCGACGTGATCGAGCTGGGTGTGCCGTTCTCCGACCCCATGGCCGACGGCCCGGTGATCCAGGCGGCCTGCGAACGGGCCCTGGCACACGGTACGCGGCTGCACGACGTGCTGGACATGGTGCGGCAGTTCCGCGAACGGGATACCGAGACCCCGGTGGTGCTCATGGGCTACCTCAATCCCGTGGAGGTCATGGGTTATGAGCGCTTTGCACGGGCCGCGGCTGCTGCGGGAGTGGACGGTGTGCTCACCGTGGACATGCCGCCCGAAGAGGCGCATGGGCTGGTGAGGGCCCTGCGCGCGGCACAGATCGACCCGATCTTCCTGGTGGCCCCCACCAGCGATCGGCAACGTATCGAGGCCATCGCTTCGGTGGCCAGCGGATTTCTCTATTACGTCTCGCTCAAGGGCGTGACCGGCGCAGACGCCTTGGACGTGGATGCCGTGGCACGCAAGCTGCGCGAGGTCAGGGCCGTGACCGATCTGCCGCTGGGTGTGGGATTCGGCGTCAGCGATGCGGCGCGCGCCGCCGCCGTGGCCCGTGTCGCCGACGCCGTGGTCGTAGGCAGCGCGCTGGTACGGCGCATCGCCGAGCACACCACAGACCCGCAGGCCGGGCGTGCCGCCGTGGCCACGCTGCTTGCACAGATGCGCCGGGCCATGGACGCGCCGGAGGCTGCCGCATCATGAGCTGGTTCGAGAAACTCGTCCCTACGCGCATCCGTACCGAGGGCACCCCCAAGCGCAAGGTTCCCGAGGGGTTGTGGGAGAAGTGCGCCGGTTGCGGGGCGATCCTGTACCGCTCGGAGCTGGAGCGCAACCAGGACGTGTGTCCCAAGTGTGGCCACCACAAGCGCATCGGTGCGCGCCGGCGTCTGGACCTGTTTCTGGATCCGGAACCGAGGGTGGAGATCGGTGCCGAGCTCGAGCCGCGTGACGTGCTCAAGTTTCGGGACAGCAAGAAGTACAAGGACCGCCTCAGCGCGGCGCAGAAGAAGACGGGCGAGAAGGATGCCCTGGTGGTCGTGAAAGGGCAGGTGATGGGCCTGCCGCTGGTGGTGGCCGCCTTCGAGTTCGGCTTCATGGGCGGATCCATGGGCGCGGTGGTGGGCGAGCGCTTCGTGCGAGGGGTGGAGACCTGCCTGCAGGAGGGTCTCCCTCTGGTCTGCTTCGCCGCCAGCGGCGGCGCACGCATGCAGGAGGCCCTGATCTCGTTGATGCAGATGGCCAAGACCAGCGCCGCGCTGGGCCGCCTCGCTCGCAAGGGTGTGCCCTATGTCTCCGTACTCACCGATCCCACCATGGGGGGGGTTTCCGCCAGCCTGGCCATGCTCGGCGACATCCATCTGGCCGAGCCGGGGGCGCTCATCGGTTTCGCCGGGCCGCGTGTCATCGAGCAGACCGTGCGCGAAAAGCTGCCCGATGGCTTCCAGCGCAGCGAGTTCCTCCTCGAACACGGGGTCATCGACCGCATCGTCGATCGCCGTGAGATGCGCGACACGATCACCGGTCTACTGACCATGATGATGCGCCAGCCGGCGATCCGGGCCGGCTGAGCGTAGGGCCGACGGCGGGCCGCCCAGCCGGCGGCGCGTCCCAGGTCCCGTGCACGACCCGCATCCCCGGCACCATGGCCCCCCGCACACTCGATCAATGGCTGGCCTGGCAGGAGCGGCTGCATCCGCGGACCATCGACCTGGGTCTGGAACGCGTCTCGCGCGTGGCCCGGGCGCTGGGGCTGGTTCCCGCCCCGTTTCCGGTGGTCAGCGTCGCCGGCACCAATGGCAAGGGGTCCACTGTCGCCTATCTCGAGGCGTTTCTGGGCGCTGCGGGCGTGCGAGTGGGGGCCTACACTTCCCCGCACCTGCTGCGCTACAACGAGCGGGTTCGGGTCCGAGGCCGGGAGGTCTCCGACGAGGCGTTGGTTTCGGCGTTCGAGGCGGTGGATGGAGCCCGCGCCGGAATTTCCCTCAGCTACTTCGAGTTCGGCACCCTCGCCGCCCTGCACCTCTTCCGCGAGGAACGGGTCGAGGTGGCGGTCCTCGAGGTGGGTCTGGGGGGGCGGCTGGATGCGGTGAACGTCTGGGATGCGGACGTGGCCCTGATCACCGCCATCGGACTGGATCACATGGAGTGGCTGGGGCCGGACCGCGAATCCATCGGCCGGGAGAAGGCCGGCATCCTGCGCGCCGGGCGCCCCGCGGTGCTCACCGATCCGCAGCCGCCCCGTTCGGTCCTCCAGGAGGCGGCCCGGCTCGGTGTCCCTTTGCGGCGCATCGGGCAGGCGTTCCAGGTGATCAAGGGTCCCGCAGGGCGCTGGACGCTGGCGAGCAAGGAATGTCGCTGGCCGGATCTGCCGGCACCGGGCATTCCGGGTGACCCGCAATACGCCAATGTTGCAGGCGCCATCGAGGCCCTCCGGGCGCTGGGACTGCCCCCGGAGCGCGAGGCCGTGGCGGCCGCATTGCCCGCCGTGCGGCTCCCGGGGCGGTTCCAGCGCATTCCCGGGCGCCCCGAGCTCGTTCTCGACGTGGCGCACAACGCCCAGGCCTGTGCGGCCCTGGCCGCCACGCTGCAGGCCTCGCCGGTGGCGGGCCCGACCGTGGCGCTCATGGCGGTGATGGCCGACAAGGATCCGGCTGCCATGGCCGCGCAGCTGCACGGCGTGGTGGATGCCTGGGTGGTGGCCACGGCTCCCGGTGCCAGGGGCCTGGAAGCCCGACCGCTGGCGGCCGCCGTGGCCGCAGCAGTCTCTCCGGCGGCGCTGGACTGCGTCCCCGAGCTGGGTGCGGCGCTGGATCGGGCCCGGCAGCGGGCCGGACCCGAGGGGCGCGTGGTGGTCTTCGGCTCGTTCTACACCGTGGCCGAGATCCTGCGCCGATGCACTGCCGATGTGGCGTAGTCCGTCGCCGAGGGTGTTCCGTCGGTCCCGTGGATCACCGCGCGTCCGCCACCGCTGGCTGCAGATGGGTCAGGAACCAGTCCCGGGCGGCGACGGCTGCTGCTTCCAGGGTGCCCGGCTCCTCGAACAGGTGGCTGGCACCGGGGATGATCTCGATGCGGTGCGGTGCGCGCAGCCGTGCAGCAGCGGCTCGATTCAACTCCAGTACCTCCACGTCGCGGCCGCCGACGATCAACAGGGTGGGGGCGCGCACCTGCGGCAGTGCCTCGGCGGCGAGATCGGGACGTCCGCCGCGCGAGACCACCGCACGAACCCGCTCGGGGCGTTCGGCTGCACAGATCAGGGCCGCCGCCGCGCCGGTGCTGGCACCGAACAGGCCCAGGGGTAGCGGGGCGAGTCCCGCTTGTTCGTCCACCCAGTCTACGGTGGCCACGAGCCGTCTGGCGAGCAATGGAATGTCGAACCGAAACTCGAACGTATATTCGTCGACCTCGTGCTCCCGGGCCGAGAGCAGGTCGAACAACAGGGTGGCAAGCCTTGCCTCGTTCAATACCTCGGCCACGAAGCGGTTTCTGGAGCTGAAACGGCTGCTGCCGCTGCCGTGGGCGAAGACCACCAGCCCCAACGGTTCGTCCGGAACCGTCAGGAAACCTTCGAGCTGTGCGTCCCTGGCATCGATGAGGACGTCGGTCCGGTGGTATGCGGTCACGAGTCCTGCTCCCCCTTGGCCGTAGACTTCCGGTTCCACGCCGCCTGCAGCAGCGCTCGGACCTCCTCGTCCGTGGTCTGGGAGAAATCGGCGTACCACTGGCCCACCGCGGCGAAATAGGCGGGGGTGAGCAACACCACCACGTCGTCCACCTCCTGTCGGAGTCGCTCGGCGGTGTCGGGCGGTGCCACCGGCACCGCCACCACGATCCGTTGGGGATTGCGCTGACGCACCGCGGCCACGGCCGCGCGCATGGTCGAGCCGGTGGCCAGACCATCGTCCACCAGGATCACACAGCGGCCTTCGATACGGGGGAGGGGGCGTGTGCCACGGTAGGCCCGTTCGCGGCGCAGCAGCTCGGCATATTCCTGCTCCGCCACTCGATCGATGGTCTCGCGGTCGATGCCCAAGGCCTCGACGACCGAGGGATTGAGGACCTCGATGCCCCCCGAGGCGATGGCACCCATGGCCAGCTCCGGCTGGCCTGGCGTGCCCAGCTTGCGTACCAGCAGCAGGTCCAGCTCCGCGTCCAGCGCCTGGGCCACCTCGTAGGCCACTGGTACGCCGCCACGCGGCAGCGCGAGCACCAGGGGATCCTGGCAGTCCGGATAGCTGCGCAACGCTTCGGCGAGCCGTCGGCCCGCATCGCGTCGGTCGAGAAACCCGTTCTCTGCCACTTCGCCCTCCTGTCGTGCGTGTCCTCTCGGTCGGGCCCGCACGATGCTCTCTGTTTCGATACATGAACATGGTCTTTTGCCGCCCGGGTTTCAATAGGTAGGCTTACCGACGGCAACGGGTCGCTCGGTCCAGGAACGGAAACGACGCATCCGGGCCGGTGGGGCGTTATCATTAGCGCCCCTGAGGGCCTTGTTGGATTTTCCGCAGTGAATCATCGTCTCAAGCAAAGGCTCATCGGCGCTGCCATCCTCGTGGCGCTGGGGGTCATCTTCCTGCCCATGCTGCTGGATGGGACTGGCTGGCGCCAGCGGCACTCCGACGTGCTCGAGATCCCTCCGGAGCCGGAATTCGTCCTCCCCGAGCGCCCGGGCAGCGTGCGGCGTCCGGTGTCGATTCCCGAGCCACGGCCGCAGGCGGAGGGCTCGGCGCCAGCTCCGGCCGCCGCCGGTTCGCCCGCCGCGCAGCCACCGACCCCGGAGGCCCCCCCGGCCCCGACGGCGCCATCGCCCTCCACCCCCGTA